>NZ_JBMOXB010000003.1:0-252364 GCF_049316305.1 Sphingobacterium sp. HJSM2_6 | reverse complement strand
ATACCAAATTCTTCCTATATCGAGTAATGAAACTATATGCTTAAGAATTTATTCCCCCCAAGAATTCCACTTGATCCATAATTATGTAGACATTTATGTAGACATGAATATTGGGTTATGGTAAAACATTCTCAATCACCTGGTACCATGTTTAAATTTTCAACTGGATTGCATGTTTGGAAAAACAGAATCAAAAAAAATGGTTTTGTATCCCTTTATTTAAAAGTTCAAATTTCCGTTCCAGGAAATATTGATCGAGATTACATTCCCCTTCAAATTGAATGACCCTTACACTTCATTGATTTTGATCAGGTAATTTTAAAAAATAGGTTTAAAGGAGATCCGGATACGAATGATTACAATATGATCATATAACTTAACTAACAAGTATGGTGTATAATAAATAAAGCCTAACTGATTGCTAGGCTATATTTATAGTTTAAGTATTGATAAATTAAATATATTTTAATAATTTTCTAAATAATGAAATTTTTTCTTTAGGAACTTTATTTACATAATCAATTTTTATATGACTAAAGCTTTTTCCTTCTGAGATATAATTTAATTCAACTATTGCTCCCCATAACTTCCCTTTACCCTCTAAATCTAGGTCAATATCAAAAGGTGTATTTAGTGATTGATCTAATATAATTTTTAATAAATTTTCATTTTTGTAGTTAAATTGTAGTTCAATACATTTTTTATTTTTATGTGTTATTTCTCCTATATATTCTAGCTTATAATTTGGTGTTTTTAATTTTTCTGGAAAATTTTTAAATTGAAAAATATTAAATCCAATTAACTCTGATGTATTTAATAAATTTTTATTTAAATATTTAGGATTAATATAGTTATCATTAAAAACGTAAATACTATCGTTAGACATATCAATAACTTCAATTCTCCATAATTTTTCAAATATTGTATCTTTTTTAGGATTACCTTCATTTTTAATATTTCCATAATTTATGATTTTAGTTTCATTCGGTAGCCTTAATAAATAAGAACCAATTTGATATATTGTGTCAATTGAATTGCCAGATAAAGTATTTGAATTACAAATATACATCCAGTTTTTTATTGAATCTTGTTCATTTCCTCGACAAATGTTTGTTAATTTAAAAATTATTAAAAATAGTATTATTGGTAATCCAAATTTCAGTATATTTTTAATTTTAAGTTTTGAACTCATAATATTTATTAAAATTAATTATTACATGGATTTTCATATATTGGATTACCAAAAATATCTTTCCCTATTAATCTAGGTTTTATATATGCTACATAAAGAATTGCACGACTAGAAATTCTTTCCCTTATTGCAAATGTATCTTTTGAACCAGTAATTAAATTACCAGATATCTCGATCCATCCATATGATTCATTGTTTCCAGATGACTCTGTAGTTTGTTGCCAATCCACATAGGCCCCTTTTAAACCTGTAATCCCTTCGATTGCTGATGAAATTCCTGAAATACCAGATATTGCATAAAAACATCCCTCTTCATAACTTCCAAAATTATTAAAATTAATTATAGTTATTTTATTTCCAAATTTTCCAACTGTAGCGTAACCCTTAACCCTCCATAAACCTAATCTATTAGAAATTATATCCCAATTAATTGTTTGATTTCCAGATTCTCCAGGAACCATTACAATACTTGAATAATTTTCATTATAAGCCATAAATTCTGCAATACTAATACCTTCTTCATAATTTTCATTAAAGTCAATATTGATTCTTGATGAAGCTTTTTTATCTTGATTTAATCTTGATTCATTTTGTCTATTGGATTCAAACTTTAAATTTCTTTCAATTGATTTTTTCAAAATTTTTCTACTTGATTCTAATTTGGTGTTTTGTAAAAGATGTTTTAATTTTTCTGTAGAATGTTCATTATATAAAACATTTGAAGAAGGTTCTTGTTGCAATGTTTGCTTAGGTTTTGTTTTTTCTACTGTCTCAACAGGCTCCTTTTTACATGAGTTCATAGAAACAAATGTCAATAAAGTCATTAAGGCGAAATAAATTTTTGATTTTTTATACAACAAATAAATTAAAAATAACTTTATTCAAGTTTAACAATAATTTATTAATTAAGCAATAATACTTTATAATTAAATGGTTAATTGTAAATTATTTTTGAGTTATTTTATTGCATTTTACATGTTTTCTTAATATTATAGAAATTACATTATCGTCAAACATCGGAATATTTAAGAAAGATGACTCTTTAAAAAAATCTTGAATCAACCCATACCTTTTTAGTCGAATAGCATATATTTTATTTTGAATATCCCTAATCAAAAACATTCAAGATTTTTTTTATTTGTTGAGTAATTTTTAGCTTTTCCTAAAATTTTCATTGAAATATCGATTGATGATTTAGAGTTTGGTTTATTTGATAGTGTTGTAAAAAAAATTATTGATCATAAAGTAAAAAATATTTCCTTTAAAAACTTTAATGCTAACAGTTTCAATATTTTTAATTTACAAAGTTTGATAGATAATATTTAAATGATCTAAGGGGCTGACGGACAAAATAGAGAGAAAATTTTCAGAAAAGGATTTAACGGATTATTATTCTGCGGATTTTTCAATATCATTCGGAAGAGAATGGACCAATTCTAGAAAATATAAATATCCAATTGTTATTTACAAGTTTAATGAAGAAGTAACTTTGACAATTTTGGGTTTAGAATTTATTGGCAATAATTAGACTTAAAGTGTTATATGACTAAATTTAAAAATAAGAATTTCGCTAAGCATAAATGGTTCGGCAAAGAAATTATTATGCAGATTATAAATGTGAGTATATATCCAGGTAGGGAGGATGCCCCAATATATACATGCAGGTATTTTTCAAATGGCAAATTTCAAAAAGAAGATTTTTATGGACATGAACTTAATATTGTTGAAGACTAAAATTGCTAACATCACTGTTGACAATTTTAATAAAGAAATGATTATGAGGAAATTAGGAATATCGGCGCTGGGTACTGGAAATAAAGCGAATATGTTTCATATTCGCTTTATTTATTTAAAAACAGCTTTTTTTGGCCGATGCGCTAGGCTGATTTCACTTATTACAATTTATTAGCTATTTATTGATTACTTGTTCAGTGTAATGCATTTCGGTTAGACTTCTTTTAACTGATTCGCCTTGATCGTACAGATGGTTATTATACTCCCTATCCATGGAGTAACTATGGTCATAATCAAATAAATGACAAGTGGATATTTAATTGCCGTTTTATTCTTAATAATCAAGTTTAAAGTATAAATCTTTAGGATGATTTCTGAGAGAATGAAAATTTGCCATAAGGTTAGCAGAAGGTTCACTTGCATAGTCAAAATTAAAGGTTAACTGTTTATGGATGAAATTATGGAAATAATAAATCCTCCTACTATAAGAAGGGCATAAAAAGATAACATAATAACAACCAATATTCCTATAAACTTATAATGCCTTCGAAGGAAATTGAGTGAAACTTGCAGCTCTTCCGAATTATTCTGTAAAATCGCATGTTTAATTTTGGTGCTAAATTTATATAACATCCAAATCGGGGTAATGTAAATGAGTAAAATAACGATTATTACAAAAAAATAAGTTCCTGATAAAATTCCGCTGTATGCTTCCATCCCCACTTGTTTAGAGAACATCTGATTGAAAACACTACTAAACATTGTAGACATAAACAATAATAGGACTAAATAAATTCCGATAATAATTAGTCCGACTAATGAAATGAATTTTGCCCATTTCGCTGTTTCAAGTAAAAAATCTTTAGAAGCTGTCGTTAAAACTAAATTCGGTGGATTTTGTTCATTCAGGTTGTTTGATGGATTTAAAGAATTTGAAAATTCGTTTTCATTGTTTACCATGGCGTTTATAATTTGATTAGTTACCTACTAATATATGCTTTTTAGTTATTTTATTGAATCGATTATTAAAAAATAATAGGATAAATTGGACTTAGGTAAGATTTTTGTAGTTATTGCTAAATGTTAAATTCGTTTTTTATTCTAAGAGATTTAGTATATTAATAAAATATAAGCCATATTAAGATGATACGAATTACAGTTATATCACTAATACTATTATTTTCAGCTAAATTATCTGCTCAGAAATTAGACTTGGATGCGGTTCGTGAGGATTTTAACAAAGGGGTAAAGGATGAGAAGCTGTGTAAGAAATACCTTGAAATTTTAGAATCAGAGGCCGATAATTCAGTCGAAAAAGGTTACGCCGCTGCGTTCCATATGTTTATGGCAAAACATACCTCAAATCCTTTTAAGAAAATGGGATACTTTAAGGATGGAAAGAATAGGCTTGAAAAGGAATTGAAGTTAAATCCAAATAATATCGAGTTAAGATTTATACGCCTTAGTATTCAATATCATATTCCTAAATATTTAGGATATTGTGGGGAGATAGAAGATGATAAAGAGTTTATGGTTAATAACTTACATAAGTTAGCTGATCAAGATATTAAAGAGCTTATATATAAGTATTTAAAAGGTGCTAATATGTATAGTAGCCAAGAGTTAGCTTTGTTGGGACGATAAAACTATAATTTAGCATATATGAAATTTACATTATTACTGTTATTAGCTGTTACGCTGTTTTGTCAATCGGTAGAAGCTCAAATAAAACGAAGTATCAATACCGTAGAAACCTTAAGTGTCACAGACCGATTGTGGGTGTCTGTTATCCCTAGTGATAGGAATGAGGTTATTATTGAAGGAGAATTATCTGAACAGGTGGAACTCTTGCTAGCGGGATCTGAATTAAAATTAAAAATGAAAGCGGGTCATTATCTGAAAGGGAACTTAGCAAGGGTGGTTATCTACACGCCCAGTCTTTCAAAAATTATCGCTAGAAAGGGTGCTGAATTGAATCTAGAAGAAAAATCATTCGAAGGTGAATCCATTCAAATAGTTGCAAGTGAAGGAGCAAAGGTTCGGGCATTATTGACAATGAAATCGGTGGATGTTCAGGTAAATACAGGGGGTACAGTAGATCTATTGGGCAATACGGAGTCTCTGCGTGTAGTTTCTACTGCTGGCAGTTCGCTTTTTGCAAAGGATTTAAATACGCAGGATGTTTTTGTTCGTGTGAATGCCGGTGGAAAGGCCGAAGTTTTTGCTTCTGAAAGTATTGACGCAGAAACCCGTGTGGGCGGGGCAATAGATGTGTATGGTAATCCAAAAGAAAGAAAACAACGTCAAGTTGCAGGTGGTAAAATCAATTTTTACGGAAATAAAAGTTTGTAATTTTCTTTAGTTTGTTAAATATATGGGTAATAGCTTAGTGCTAAATCCGCCGAATAGCTTTTTGGTTTTGTTGAACAGGCTAAATTTTATGCTATAAATACTGCAATAGGATACCTATCGATTAAATATTAGGTAGGTATTGGGAATGAAGTAATAAGTTAAATTTCCTCGTTAAAAATCGATATTGATTTGTAACTTTGCGCCATGTCAGAAAAAATTATCATTCTCGATTTTGGATCTCAATATACACAATTGATTGCTCGTCGTGTAAGAGAACTAAATGTTTATTGTGAAATTCATCCATTTAATAATCTTCCTGAATTTGATGATTCGGTACAAGGTGTAATCCTTTCCGGAAGCCCATATTCTGTAAGGCAAGAAGATGCACCTCAGATTGATTTTAAATCAATTGAACAACGTTTCCCTTTATTGGGCGTATGTTACGGTGCTCAATACATAGCGCAGCAATCTGGCGGTAATGTATTGCCATCGGAGATTAGAGAATATGGTCGTGCTAATTTGCAATACGTTGATCAAGAGAATGTATTATTAAAGGGCATACCTTCGCAGTCTCAAGTTTGGATGTCTCATGGAGACACCATTAAAGAGGTTCCATCAAATTTTAAAATTATTTCTAGTACCGATAAAGTTCGCGTAGCAGCTTATCATGTAGAGGGTACTAATACCTACGGAATCCAGTTTCATCCAGAAGTTACACACAGTACCGATGGACAAGTTTTACTGAAAAACTTTGTGATTGATATTTGTGGATGTAAACAAGACTGGACAGCAGATGCTTTTGTAGATACTACGGTTGAAGAATTGAAAAACACCTTAGGTGATGACCATGTAATTATGGCTTTATCGGGAGGTGTGGATTCGACTGTAGCAGCCGTTCTTTTGCATCATGCGATTGGTGAAAAATTGCATTGTTTCTTTGTAGATCATGGCTTATTACGTAAAGATGAGTATGAACAAGTACTTGAGTCTTATCGTAATATGGGCTTGAATATCAAGGGAGTTAATGCTAAGGAATTGTTCTTTTCAAGGTTAAAAGGTATTTCAGAACCTGAACAAAAGCGTAAGATCATAGGTGCATCATTTATTGATGTATTTGATGATGCCGCGAAAAGTATACAGAAAGAATTACCAGAAGGCGCTGAAGCAAAATGGTTAGGTCAAGGAACCATATACCCAGATATTATTGAATCGATATCTGTTAAAGGTCCTTCAGCGACTATCAAATCTCATCATAATGTAGGTGGATTACCTGATTATATGAAATTAAAGGTTATAGAACCATTAAAGACTTTATTTAAAGATGAGGTGCGTAGGGTTGGAAAGTCATTGGAAGTAGATCCAGCTATCTTAGGAAGACACCCTTTTCCAGGTCCTGGATTAGCAATTCGCGTATTGGGAGAAATTACTGAAGAAAAGGTACGAATTTTGCAAGAAGCTGATGATATCTATATCCGCAATTTAAAAGAAGCGGGATGGTATGATAAGGTTTGGCAAGCAGGAACTATCTTTTTGCCAGTTCAATCAGTAGGAGTAATGGGCGATGAGCGTACCTATGAACATGTTGTAGCATTGAGAGCTGTTGGTTCTTTGGATGGTATGACTGCTGACTGGATTCATTTACCTTATGATTTATTAGCTAAAATTTCAAATGAGATTATTAATCATGTTAAAGGAATCAATCGAGTTGTCTATGATATCAGTTCAAAACCACCAGCAACTATTGAGTGGGAATAAAACAAATTATTTAATTAAAAAATATATGGTCTCAGCAGCATGCCTTGTAGGTATGCTTGCTGCGATTTCTTGTTCCCCAAAAACGACTGCTGTATTACGTAACCCTGGGCATACTGGTGGTAATGTAGGTGCGAATACGGGTGAGCATACTGGTGCTGATACGGATAAAGGAAAAGATTCCAAAAAGGAGGATTTAAAAGCAACTTCCATTGCCTTGATGCTTCCATTTCAATTGGATAAAGTGGCCGGTACTAGTGTAGTAGAAGAGGATGTGAAAAGGTCTGCTTTAGCGCTGGATTTTTATCAAGGATTTCAACTTGGTGTAAATGAGGTTGCAAAAAAAGGGAAAGATGTGACCATCAATGTGATGGATACTGAAGATAATGAGATGAAGAATATTTCATTAGCTTCAAGTAAACATGTTGAAGACGCTAGTCTGATCGTAGGTCCTATTTATCCAAAAGAAATACGCTCTTTTGCGAAAGCAAATACCAATAAGAAAGTGCTTCAAGTAAGTCCGTTGGCTGCGATGATGCCAACCGAGTTTAATATTGCAAATCTTGTTTCATTAACTCCACCTATTCGGATGCATATGCGTTCCATAGTAGAATCTATTGTATCGAAATATAAATCAGGGGATGTAGTGATTGTCTTTGATGCTCGTGACCATGATCATCGGCAATTTATAGAAGGTTTTGATCAAGAGTTGAAAACTAAAAATCCTGCGATTCAAATCAAACATGTTCAATCTGCGACCCAAATAGGACATGAACTGCTAGAGGTAGGGACGGCATTTATTGTTAGTGGAACTACTGAAAAAACGCAATTAAGATCCTTGATCTCCGCTTTGGATGATAAAGTATCTGATGGATTTATGATTCGTTTATTTGGACATCCTTTATGGGATAGAATAGATTTTAGCCCTTATTCCAATTTCTATAGAATGGATCCAACTATTTCTTCTGAAAGCCATTTGAGAGCATGGAATACCGATGCGCAAACTTTTGTGCGTAATTATAAAGCGCTATATAAAGTGGATCCTTCGGATTACTCCTACAAAGGGTATGATGCAGGTCGTTATTTCTCTGCTTTATTAAACAAATACGGTGCAGACTACTCCAGTAAATTGCTGGAAGAAAAGTATCAAGGATTGTTTAATAAATATGAATTTACGTATAATCCGCAATGGGGCTATGTCAATCAAGGAGTCAAATTGAAAACCTATAGGAATGGTTCCTTTCAATAATCTATAGTTTTGGAATTCAACATCAATAGAACACAACAGCATATTCGGAATTTTGAGCGATGCATCAGTTTATATGAACAGCATGAGCCTTTTGCACGCTTTCTAACGACATTTTATAAAACGAATAAACAAATGGGTTCTTCTGATCGAAGAATGAATAACCGTTTGTGCTATAACTTTTTTCGCATTGGGAAGGCATTTTCTTCTTTAAACCATGTAGAAAGACTAGTCATAGCGGAATTTTTGTGCTCAACGGCAAGCGCAGTGGTCGCACTGCATAAGCCTGAATGGCTGGACGTAATGGAAAGCGCCATAGAAGATAAGATTTTAGTTATTGAATCGAATTATGGTCCATTTATGGAGGATGTATTCCCTGGTGTTAGGCATTTGTCCGATCAACTAGATAAAGTTCCATTTATAAGTTCTCATTTTATACAGCCTAATTTGTTTATTCGTGTGCAAAAAGATAAAGTTGCAGCTGTAATCAATGAATTCACAAAACAAGGTATTGACTTTGAACAAATAGGATCTACAACGTTTAGCCTTTCAAACGGGACTAAATTGCAAGATCTAAACAAGATAAATGGGTATTATGAAGTTCAGGATTTATCCTCTCAACAGACGAGTGAATTTATCCCTATAGAGGCGAAGCAATCCTGGTGGGATTGTTGTGCTGCTTCTGGTGGTAAATCGTTAATGATACTGGATAAGGAACCTAACATCAAACTGATGGTGTCGGATATCAGACCAAGTATTCTACGTAATTTGGATGAGCGATTTGAACAAGCTGCTGTGAAGACCTATTATCGTAAAAAGATACTGGATCTAAGTCAAGCTGTAGATCACATCATGCAAGGTGAACGCTTTGATGGAATTCTATTGGATGCTCCCTGTACTGGTTCAGGTACTTGGGGGAGAACTCCAGAAAGCCTTTCTTCCTTTGACGTTAATTCCATCATTAAATTTCAAGATCTTCAAAAGAAAATTGCCTTAAATTCAACGACATATCTTCGTTCTGGTAAATCGTTGATTTATATTACCTGTTCGGTTTTTAAAGAGGAGAATGAACAAGTAGTCGATTATATAATTAATGAATTGGGTTTTGAGTTAATGAGCATGAACTACTTAAAAGGCTATCAACAATGTGCCGACTCCATGTTCATCGCAAGGCTGCAAAAGCCCTAGTCACATTTTAATGGAATGACCAATACGGGGCATGAAGCTTTACGAATTAATGCTTCAGAAATACTGCCTGAAAGGAAGTGATCAAAGCCAGTACGTCCATTATTCCCAATGATAATTAAGTCTGCCGCCCATTCTTTTGCGGCAGCTAAAATCTCATCACGGATATCACCAACTCGATTAAACGTATATGTTTCTTTAGCGCCATTAAATTCAGTAGCTAGACGGTTTAAAAACTCTTGAGAAGCTTGCTGTTGGATTTCCGATACTTCTGCGATAATGATAGGTTGCTGCCCCAATAAAGGGTCTCCACCATAAGCTGAAGGCGAGGTAGGAGGAACTACGGTCACTATAGCAAGGGTTGGATGAATATCATTCACAATATCTCGAGCATAATCGATTGCACGGTGAGAACAAGGGGAGTCATCAACCGCCAATAGTATTCTAGAAAATTTATTCGTTATCATAATGGTATAGTTTATTTCCTATCTAAATTACAAAAATGCTTCGATTTAGTTTTTTATTTTCTTCAATTAGCCGTGTTTATTTAATTATAAATGTGTGAGTTACAAATTATGGGTAGCCTGTATTACACAAAAAAGGGCTGAATCTTTGATGATTCAGCCCTTTTCTAATGTTGTTAACTTGTTTTAAGTTATTTAATATTATACGTTGAAACGGAAATGCATGATGTCACCATCTTCAACGATGTATGTTTTTCCCTCTACACTCAATTTACCAGCCTCTTTAACCGCATTTTCTGATCCATATTGCGTGAAATCTTGGTACTTGATTACTTCGGCACGAATAAATCCTTTTTCAAAATCTGTATGAATAACACCTGCTGCTTGTGGTGCGGTAAACCCTTTCTCTATGGTCCAAGCACGAACTTCTTGTACTCCAGCAGTAAAATAAGTTGCTAAATCTAATAAATGGTATGCTGCACGAATCAATTTATAAACACCAGATTCTTCCAAACCAAGATCATCTAAAAACATTTTTCGCTCTTCATAGTCTTCCAACTGCGCAATCTCCGATTCTATTTGAGCAGATATCACCAAGACTTCCGCTTTTTCATCCTTTACAGCTTCACGTACGCGTTCTACATAAGCGTTTCCGGTATTCACAGAGGCTTCATCCACATTACAAACATACAATACAGGTTTTGCTGTCAATAAGGTCAAGTCTTCGATGAATTCCAAGTCTTCAGGAGCAATAGGTGCAGTACGCGCTGATTTTCCTGATTCTAAATGGTCTTTTACAACCGATAATACATCAAAGGTCTTTTTCGCATCTTTATCACCACCAGTTTTGGCCATCTTTTCTACCTTTTGGATGCGTTTTATCACCGTATCTAAATCTTTTAACTGCAATTCAGTATCGATAATTTCTTTATCACGAATCGGATCTACCGAACCATCCACATGGATTACATTACCATCATCAAAACATCTTAATACATGGATAATTGCATTGGTAGTACGGATATTTCCTAAAAATTGATTTCCTAAACCTTCACCCTTTGACGCGCCTTTTACTAAACCAGCGATATCAACTATTTCGATAGTATTTGGAACAATACGTTGTGGATTAACTAATTCAGCTAGCTTATTCAATCTCTCATCAGGAACTGTAATTACTCCAATATTTGGCTCAATGGTGCAGAACGGAAAGTTTGCTGCTTGCGCTTTTGCATTGGATAAACAGTTGAATAAAGTTGATTTGCCTACATTAGGTAGGCCTACGATACCACATTGTAATGCCATAATTTCTTTTTGTTAAAATTGCGACAAAGATACAAATTTGGCTTAAAATAACAGGTAGATTCCTTAGGTATTTACTTATTTATAAACTTATATGTATTCGTTAAATTTTAAAAGCATTCTACAAATTAATAGATTGATTTTAAGTAAAGTAATGAATGATTTCTATTTTTTTTAAGTGTAAGGTTAATCCTTTTATATCATCCTAAGGTCATAAGGATATAAAATAATTAATAGGATTAACAAAAAATAGAAGGAGGATATATGAAAAAGTTATTTTACGCTACCTTGTTTTTAGGATTTATTTTTATTGCGAAACCCGCATCAGCTCAGATTAATGTTAGCTTTAATATAGGTGTTCAACCCAATTGGGGTCCTGCAGGTTATGATTATGCACGATACTATTATTTACCTGAAATTGATGTATACTATGATGTCTCTAATCGGAATTATCATTATTACAATGGTAGACGTTGGATAGCTAATCGCCATTTACCTCGTCATTATAACCGAGTAGATTTATACAGAACATATAAAGTAGTCATCAATGATCGTAACCCATGGAATAACCATCGTCGTCATCACGATCATTACCACGGCTATAGCAGAAACTATAAGCAAGTTGCATGGAGAGATCATAAAGAAGCTAGACGTTACGAAAAATCTAGAAATATGGAGATCAGACGTATTGAAAAAGCACACGGAAAGCACCACAAAAAAATGGATAAACGATATCCATACCATAGGTAAGCTATAAACTACATTTGACAAAATTTAAAAAGGGGTTAAATCATTAACCCCTTAATTATTTATAATTTATCTGAAATATTATTACTTTTGAAAAAAAATTAATTCATTGTGCTGTGGATATTTTGAAGAACACTTTTATTGCTGGTATTTGCTTATTTATTTCTATAACCTTTCTTTCATCATGTAATCCATTTGTAGGTTCGGCTACCCAAATCTTTGGAAGTGATTCTAGTAAAAATGATCAATTAAATTCTGAAAAAAAGCTAGTAAAAGATACCACGAAATTAATGGATCTCTTGGATTCATTGAATAAAAATAAAATTCAATTTCCAGCTGTTGATTCCTTAAATACGGTAGAACCTAGAGTTGCGAAACGACTATTGCGAGATTCTATTTATAGGGAACTGAATAAAAAAGATAAACATATCTACCTTACTTTTGATGATGGACCATTGATTGGTAGTTCAGCAATAGATTCCATTATTTCCGCAAAAAATATTAAAATCAATGCCTTTCTTGTTGGTAAACATGCCAATATGAGCAAACGCCTGAAACGCGATTTTTTACGTTACAAAGAAAATCCATTGGTCGAATGTTACAACCATAGTTACACCCATGCAGGTAATCGTTTTCATGCATTTTATAGCAATCCCGAATTGGTATTAGCTGATTTTGAAAAATGTGAAACCGATTTAGAATTGACGCATCGAATTGTGCGATTACCAGGAAGAAATATATGGCTATTTGATGATGTTCGTCGTGTGGATTTAAGTTCAGGTAGTCATGCTGCAGATTTGTTAGGCGTAAATGGATTTAAAATATATGGATGGGATGTCGAGTGGAAAATCAATGGACTTACAGGAAATCCTGTACAGTCTGTAAACGAAGTATATCAGCGTATCCAGAATATGTTGTCCAATAAGTCGACTTTAAAAGCAAACAATGTGGTATTGCTCATGCATGACGATATGTTTCAAAATAAAAAAGGTCAAGCATTATTGACTGGATTAATCGATAGTTTAAAACAACATCAGGATTATAAGTTTGAATTCATTTCCCAATATCCAATAAAATATTAGTTGGAAAGGTTTTGGTTAAACTTTTACGCTCCTTTAATGTTTAACCAATATGACCATAAGCTACCTTTTCAAAAAAATAACACCTTTTACCAAGCCTTATAAAAACCTCATATGCTACACCCTGGTATTAACCATCATTGGGTCATTTGCAGCTCAGGTGAACGCTTTTATCCTAAAATATACGGTAGATAGTATCAGTGTTCTTTTAGTCGATAAAACACCCCTTAAAACAGGTCTGCACTTATTGGGGATCATATCAGCCATTTTACTTGCCAAAGAGGTTATATATTCCTGTGTTCAGTTTGGACAAAAGTTTTATGGTGAGAAGCTGAGAATCATGATTGCTAGGGATTTTTCACAATCCATAGTAAATAAGATATTAACCTACAAAATGGCTTTTTACACGTCTAGTGTAAACGAATCGGGCAAGCTACAAACCCGAATAGATGCCGGAATTAGTTCATTAACACGATTAGTACAAAACTTTTTTATCGATATCCTACCATTGTTTGCCAATGCTATAGTTGCCTTAGTGTGTATGTTTCTCGCTAACTTCTATGTAGGGCTTGTCGGATTGTTTATTATTCCAATTTACTTTTATGTATCTCAATTACAAGCAAATAGATTGTCTGGTTTTCGTCGTAACATGCGGTTTTATCGGGAAAACAAGAACAATCAAATCATTAATTTAATTGATTCTATTTCCGTAATAAAGTCTTTTGTACGGGAAGATATAGAAGCCGAACGTCATAAGCAAATTCAATATGACATGACTGAAAACCAAATGGCCACCCGTAAAACCAGTTTCATATTTGATAGCATAAAAAGCTTTATCGAACAAATTGGTGTGGTTATAGTCATTATCCTCACAGCTTACTTTGTATTGAATGAGCAAATGTCCATAGGTGCGATTATGTTTCATATCATGTTATTTAATAACGTTTCCGCGCCCATTCGCCAATTACATCGTATATATGATGAAGTCAACGATGCATTAATCTATTCAGAAAGTTTCTTCGAAATACTGGAGGATGATAGCCAACATGAACCTAGCGGGACCTATAAGCCTGAACGAATTGTTGGAAAGATCGAAATGAAGCATGTTGATTTTGTATATCCAAATGGTCATCAAGCTTTAACCGACGTCAATTTAACCATAAATCCAAATCAAAATACAGCCCTAGTAGGTTTGTCTGGCGCAGGAAAAAGTACAATAATCAATCTGTTAGATAAGTTTTACGAGCCGAGTGCTGGAGAAATTCTTTTAGATGGTGTCGATATAAAAGAATACGATACCTCTTATCTTCGCCAGCGGATTGGATTAGTCTTGCAAAGAAACCATATTTTTAAAGGAACTATCGCAGAAAATATACGATATGGCAAAACGAGTGCTACCTTAGCCGAAGTCGAAGAGGCTGCAAGAAAAGCGTATATTCACGATCAGATTATGGAATTGGAAAGAGGCTATGAATCGGAAGCCCATTTATTATCAGGAGGACAGCAGCAGCGCATCGCGATTGCTCGCTTATTTTTAAAAGATCCCGCCATAATCTTTTTGGATGAGCCTACGGCAAATTTGGATGCCATTGCGACCGAACAGATTAAAAATAGCTTAGACTCTATTAAAAAAGGCAGAACAGTCATTATGGTGTCGCATAGCATATCGCAGATCATCGATTCTGAACACATTATTGTGATGGAAAAAGGTCGAGTAGTGGAAGATGGTACGCATGATGAGTTGTTTGATAAGCAGCAGGTATACCATAAGATATTCAGTGCCATGGCCAATAGTCTAAATATTCAAAAAATAACAGATTCGATGAAAGAAGATTAATTTAGAAAATTAGGCTTACTTTTTGATTATCAATAAAAAATAACACTTAATCGTAAAATTCTATGTTTTTTTACCGCTTAATGCAATCATTTGTTCGATTCGGCTTAAAATGGTATGTGACTGATTTACAATGTAAAAATTTAGATTATGCAGCGCATAATCTTCCTGCTATAGTCGTCGCAAACCATCCGAATTCATTTTTCGATGCTATACTTATCGCGGCCTATTCAAAAAATGAAATGAGGTTTTTAGCGCGTGGAGACGCATTTAAACATACTTGGAGTCATTGGATGCTTCGAAATCTTTTTATGCTGCCCATTTATAAGCGAAATGACGATCCCGACGCAGCAGTTAAGAATGCCTTTACGATGGATGAAGCGGTTAAATTAATGCAAGAAGGTAAGCGCATCTTCCTATTCCCCGAAGGAGTATCAAGAAATGTATATCAATTGCAACATTTTATGCCAGATGGCATTAGTCAATTGATTCAACGAGCCGTGCAAAGAGATGTACCCGTACAAATACAACCTTATGTTTTAGCCTATAGTTCCTTTGATTATGTTCCAAAGGCGGCCTCCCTAGAAGGGTTATCGCCATTAGACTGTACCAATTATATGGTCAATGGGGTAGTAGATGTTTCTGTGGTGCTTTCCGGATTGCGGGAGAAAATGGAGTTTAGTATCCCTAGCGAATCCATTGATCCAAGGGCTGTAAAAAACAATTCGAAAGAATGGATGAAAATTCCTGCACAAATTGGTCAGCTTTTGCATCAACAGCTTTATCGATATGTTAAAGCACAAGTAAAATTAAAAACCGATGGCACCATATTCTTTGATTCCATATTATTTGGAGTCCTATTATTTGGATACCCAGTACTCGTACTGCTTTTGAGTTGGATAATTGGCAGTTTAGTTGGGTTTTGGACAGGCTTCATGATATTCATTTTATTGCCCCTTAGCTCATATTGTTGGGTAAATTATTCCCCTATTATCGTAGATAAGGAAATACACCATAACAGAAAAAATGCGCTTAATAAGAAGAAGGCTGTTTAGGTTTTGTTTGTAATTTATTCCAAATCTTCTTGCTGAATTTATACGTCATCAATAAAAGTATTGCAACCAATACGATGGCAAGTATAGGCAAGAATATGGATATAAAACTCATGATCGTGGAAAAGAGAGTCTCTACGGTACTTACTATAGGGTTAGCTATGCCAGCTGTCGTGGAGGAGCTAAGTGCTCGAGTCCCAGCCATGGCAGCACTGATAGTCGCCGCTGTTCCACCCCCAGCAATTAATCCCAAAGCCCATTGTACAAAACTATTGATTTCGGTAAACTGACCAGCGACTAAGATCGTTCCAGCGACTGTGGCTAGTGGAACTGTGATGCTATCTAGCACATTGTCTATAAATGGTAGGTAGTATGCCGCAATTTCGCAAACCATCGCGATACCGGTCCCTATAACCACTGATATCCCACTCATCCAAGAAAATGACGCCGCCAATGGAAACCAACCCAAATAACTTCCTAAACTGATTAAAAAGATAGGGAGAAATACTCTAAAGCCCGTAGCAGCAGCTAAACCAACGCCCACAAATAAGGAAATAAGGTAAGGAATATATTCAGTCATCATCAGTTATTTGAATTCTAATTAGCAATTATCTTTCCATAATTTTCACCTGAATATGGATTTGAATAAATAAGTGTGTAGAGACTAAAGTAAAGGAAAGAAAATAGCAAGTTTTAAGGAGCGGGGACCAGGCGAATGTGGATGGTATGATTCGCTAGAATATTTAGAAAGATTGAAGATTTTGAGTTTCCTCAATCTTTCTAAAGATGGATTCTATAACATACCGCCACAAACTGGAATTACTTGTCCAGTAACGTAGGCCGATAAATCGGATGCTAAAAATAAACAGGTATTGGCAACATCTTCCGGTTCACCTGCACGTTTCAATGGAATATTTGCTTCCCAGCCTTCTACTACTTTCGGATCTAAGACCTCGGTCATTTCAGTTCTAATAAATCCTGGTGCAACCACATTCGTACGAATATTTCTCGAACCAAGTTCTTTTGCCAATGATTTCGAAAATCCTATAATACCAGCTTTAGATGCAGCATAATTAGCTTGTCCAGCATTTCCTTGAACACCCACTACCGAACTCATATTGATGATACTTCCTTTACGATTTTTCATCATAACTTTGGAAGCCGCTTTTGAAATATTAAAAATAGACTTCAAGTTAATATTAATGACATCATCCCAATTTTCTTCGGTCATGCGCATTAATAGCCCATCTTTGGTAATCCCTGCATTATTAACAACAATGTCTAAGGTTCCAAAATCTGCGACAATATCAGTAATGAGTTGATCCGCTTCTGCAAATTTGGAAGCATCGCTACGATAGCCCTTTACCTGGGTGCCAAATTGTTGAAGTTCTTGTTCTAGTGCCTGGCCTTTTTCAACGGAGGATAGGTAAGTGAAAGCTACATTTGCGCCGTGTTGAGCAAATACTTCTGCAATCTTACGTCCAATTCCTTTTGACGCTCCGGTCACTAATGCGGTTTTTCCGGCTAACAATTTCATAGATTTTAACTTATGTAAGTGAATATACAATCACAAATGTGAAAAATAAAGCGCATAATACAAAAAAAATACTGCTTCTAAGGTGTTAATAACATATTTTAAGCGCACTTATGTTGCTTGTGAACCCATATACTCGGTCTGAAAATTTTAATTTTTAGGAGTTTAAAAAATATTTTTACGGTAATTGATTTTTCAGAAAGATTTGTTAAAAATTGAGCTTGTGTATTTCTTTTGCAAGTAGTTTAATTTTAATGAAATTTTATTCTTACAATTCGGTAATATAAGCAACTATTAGGTTGTATTTTTACAAAATATTGCTTATAAGTTTGGATAAGGAAGCCTGTCATCAACTTTGATGGAAGTTACAGGCTGAGAAAAATAAATAAATAGATTGTATATTTTGATAAAAATGTAATTATTTGAAACGTTTCTGACAAATTTATTCGCTTTAATTTAAACTGAATATTAATTTTGTACTTCATTTAAGAACCATGGGTAAAAAAACAAAGAAAACGGAAGTAGATGTTGTTTTGATTGGTGGCGGTATCATGAGTGCAACATTAGGAACGTTGATTAATGAATTAAGTCCGGATATCAATATCGAAATTATAGAGCGACTGGATGTCGTCGCTGCAGAGAGTTCAGATGCATGGAACAATGCAGGAACTGGACACTCAGCACTTTGTGAGTTAAACTATACACCCGAACAGGCAGATGGTAGTGTAAAGATTGATAAAGCAATCAGCATCGCAGAACAATATGAAATTTCTAAACAGTTTTGGTCCTATTTGGTCGAAAAGAATATCATTAAAAACCCCAGCCATTTTATACGTCGTGTCCCACACATGTCTGCCGTTTTTGGCGAGAAAGATGTAAAATTTCTAAAAACAAGATTTGAAACCCTGACCAAACATCATTTGTTTAAGGGTATGGAATATACTGAAGATCCTGCTTTGTTAAAGACATGGGTACCATTAATGCTGGAGGGGCGCTCTGCCGAAGAACCTATCGCCGCTACTAAAATGGAGATTGGAACTGATGTGAACTTTGGCGCACTTACCAAAGATTTAATTACTTACTTAGACGCTAAGGATAATATTAAATTATCACTCAATCAAGAAGTGAAAGATATAGAACGTGAAGATGACGGTCGTTGGGAAGTGGAAGTAAAAGATCTTAAAACGGGGGAGAAAAGAGAGCTCTTAGCAAAATTTGTTTTTATAGGGGCAGGAGGACATTCCTTGTTATTATTGGAAAAATCTGGTATCCCTGAAGCAAAAGGCTATGGCGGTTTTCCAGTAGGAGGCCAATGGTTGAGATGTACAAATGAAGAAATAATTAAACAACATAATGCCAAAGTGTATGGTAAGGCTTCTGTTGGTGCTCCACCGATGTCTGTTCCACATTTAGATACACGTTATATCGATGGTAAACAAGCCTTATTGTTTGGGCCTTATGCTGGATTTTCAACAAAGTTCTTGAAAAAAGGTTCTTATTTTGATTTACCGGCTTCCATCAAATTATCGAATATCCGACCTATGCTTTCTGCTGGCTTGGACAATTTACCTTTAACCAAATATTTAATTACCGAGGTCATGAAAAAACCTCAGGATAAATTAGATGCCTTAAAGCAGTTCATGCCTACGGCTAAAATGGAAGATTGGGAAATCGAAAAAGCTGGTCAACGGGTGCAAGTGATTAAGAAAGATCCTAAACATGGCGGAATTTTAGAATTTGGTACCGAGGTGGTTTCGAGTGCAGATGGATCTATTGCAGCCTTATTAGGCGCTTCTCCGGGTGCTTCTACTTCGGTAGCTATCATGATCAACTTGCTGAAGAGATGTTTCCCTGAGCGTGCTAAATCAGACTCTTACCGTAAGAAATTGAGAGAAATGATCCCTACTTGGGGCAAGAAAATAAATGATGATGCTGCACTTTGTGAATCTACTCGTCAAAGAACGCATCAAATTTTGAATTTGAATAAATAATTATAAAATATGGGGTGCTTTGGTGTCTTAATTTAATTAAGACACCTAAAGGGCTGAGATTATACCCATTTCTGAATTTTATTCAGAATGAACCTGATCCAGGTAATTCTGGCGTAGGAAAATAATTTTAAAGTCTAAAGAGAAGGCATTTCCATTGTTATTAGTGTTAAATTACTATACTATGGAAGATATAGCTCATCAAATTTGGTTAGCCATTGTACAAACTTCTTGGCTAGAACGTATTTCTGTCATCTGCGGAGTCATTCAAGTCATCCTTTCTAAAAACAATCAAGTTTCCAATTATTTATTCGGTATCATCAGTATCTGTACCGCCATATTTGTCCTCTTTTCGGCAAAATTATACGGTGAGATAGCATTGCAGGGGTATTATCTGTTCATGAGTATTTATGGCTGGTGGTTCTGGAAATATGCTACAGGCACTAAGGAGCAGCCCATATCTTCTTGTAGCAATCGGGAATGGCAAATTGTATTGGCAATTGTATTCATCGGTTTTGTATTTTTTTATTTTTTATTAGAGCATATTACTAATTCCGATGTTCCGATGTGGGATGCCTGGGTTACCTCTACGGCATGGGCAGGCATGTGGTTATTAGCTAAACGGAAAATAGAAAATTGGATATTGCTGAATATTAGTAATCTATTTGCAGTTCCTTTATTATACCACAAAGGATTATATCTATTTGCTTTATTGACAAGCATTCTTTTTATCATCGCTATTTTAGGGTATTTCAATTGGAAAAGGCTGATGAAAAAGGACAAAGAAATCGCTACTCTATAATATGTTTACCCTTCAGGAAATTGAAAATTTAAAAAATTGGCAATCGTTAGCGATCGCGAATAAATCACTGACTCAAGAGCAACTAAGTTGGTTATATACCCATAAATGGTTTAATCTATGGGTTCCAATACCGTATAATGGTTTGGAGTTGAGTTTAGTGGATGGATTAAACCGTTTGGAAGAACTTGCGTATAGGGATGGAGGTTTGGCTTGGACAGTTACTCTTTGTTCTGGAGCGAATATGTTTGTCGGATTTATAAACCAAGAGTTCGCGACTAAACTATGGGAAAATCCTCAAATTTGTCTTGGTGGTAGTGGGCAAATCGCTGGTAAGGCAGATTGGAATGGTGAATCTTATATACTTTCTGGTTTTTGGAAATATGCAACAGGATCACCGCACCTAACTCATTTTACCTTAAATGCCCCTATATATCATGCCGGTATTCCGCAATGGAATGCGGAAGGTGAAGCATTGGTCCGTTCATTCGTGATACCTCGGGAACATGTATTGCTACACTATGATTGGAATTCTATGGGGCTTGAATGTACTGCAAGCCATAGTTTTTCAATAGATCGATTAGTTGTGGACGAGAAAAATACATTCCAATTAGTCGCTGAAGCGAAAACAAATGCCTCACCTATATTCGATATTCCATTTATTTCTTTCGCAGAAATGACCCTAACGGTTAATTATTTAGGGATGTATCGCCGATTTTTAGACCTTATGGAAAAGTACTTATTCGAAAAATCAAAAGTTAATACAATCAATCAAGATCTTATCAAGAAAAGGTTTAGCGTATTGGATCAAAAGCAAGTGAAATTTCTTAGCGATAAAACACAGTTAATGGATTTATTTATGCAAGCTTGGAACAATGCCGTAAGTGCTCAGTTCGATTTGAATATTATTCTGTATCAACGTATTTCTGCTGATTGTCGTAAAATAGTAAGTTTACTGTATGAGGATTTGAATGAATTATTTCCTTGGACTGGAATTCGAGGGATTCAAATGGATGAGGAACTAAATATAGTATATAGAAATTTATTGACTGCTAGACAACATGCTTTATTGCAAGATTGATAGAAGTTAATGGATAAACATATTTAAGAGAAAAGTAATGTTGAAGTAAGTAGGATGGGGTAGGCAGTAGATTGGGTAAGAGTAGTTGAAGATTATTTGATGGGGGATTTTAATCCTCTTCAGCATTAAAATCGTCGCCATCAAATAAGAACTCCTGAAAAAATGGAGTGTTTTCTAAAATTAAAATTTCGTCTTTTATCATATTAATTATTTTTAATAATCAAAAATAAGCATTCATCATGTATTCAATATTAGGATACTGTTAAGTAATTATGAATAGTATCAATTAGGTTGTTTATTCCCCGAGCTCAAAAATGCACATCGTTTAAATCACTGTAAAATCGGCTACGCTTATTAATTCTTTGGGGAAGTTATTCTCAATTTTCTGAATCGTCTTTAATGCCCAAAAATATGCAAAATTGTTTTTCTCCTTACAAAGATGGTCATTGTGTAATACCGCACCTTCTGTAGGTGTACCGTATAAATATATCAAATGGTTGGAAGTTAATTGTTTGAGTTTTCCATTTTTATTTATAGCAATTTTGCCAGTATGGTAGCTGCCATTGACTAATTCGCGAATTATTTTCTTTTGATATAATTTGTTAATAAGTTGACAATTACCCATTCTTAAATTCAGTTTTGCCACCCTAGCCTCAATCAAGTAATCAAATGTTTTTTCAACATGATTGGATTTAATGCAAATTTTGTCTTCTAAAACGCTAACCTCAGGTTCTTCGTAATAAATAAATTTAATGTAGCCTTCTGTCAATAAACAAAAGAATTTTTCAACATTAATCCTTGCGGGACCTAAGGCTAACTGGGTCAATGGGCCTAGCCAGTCTTGATCGAATTTCTCCTGCGATTTACCCTTCAGATTTGAAAAATTGTATAATTTTCTCATCTGAAAAAATGATTCCCGTACAGCAGCTAATGCGGTACTCATCGGACTAAATAATTCTCCGGCATCCATAAAACGAAGGCAATAGATACTTAAATCTGTTATAAATTCATTAAAGTTTGCCTCAGGGGATACTCTAGAATAACTAATCGGGTCTGTCAATGCATTTATGGTGAATCGTTCATCATCTTGCCGTTCCTCAATAAATTTCAAGATCTCTTCTTCAGGTGCATCCACTAAATGTTCTAAACGGGAATAAAAAGCATATTTTACTTCTAAGTCTAGGGTAGGGAAAATGTCTTTCTGAAAATTTTTCGTTTTTTTTGTGGCTAATAACTGCTCAATAAACTCATTAGTAAAAAACTTGGGTTGATATTTTTGATCTTTCCAAAAGATATTATTTGGTAATATAGGCAAGTTAGTTTTTGAAAATGGAAACAAAATAGGCTCATTACCTGAAGGTAAATATTTTAATTCCTGATCATTTTTATAAAAAATGCCTCCTCTTCCCTCGGTTAAATATAACATGACATCGATAAAGCTTAACCCTATACCACGAATAGCCACTTCTGATTTGGGACGTATATGATCTAATTGTTGGAGCGGGTAGGGTTCTGAAATATAAGAAACTTCGCTAGACGCATTGTTTATAATAGCTTCTGGAATAATATTCTGAAAAGAATGCCCTGTAGCCAACAAGATGGATTGGTATTTATAAGGTAAAACTTGCTGATTTGCAGTCAACTTAATGTACTTTTTGGTCAAGGAAATATCTTCAATTTTACCTTGAATGAGGTGAATACGGATATTCGATTTATGGGCTTGTAATATGGATAATAAGGAATCTATTAAATACCGGCCAAATAATTCCCGCGTGCACAAATCTTCATTCTGAACGGTTTGATTACATGTTTTGTGTTTTTGTATCCAAGCTTTTAAACTAGCGTGTTTTTCCTCATCTAGCTTCCATTCTTCTTCTTCCCAACAATTAACATCGGCAATGCATTGATTCAACAACAGGTAGTCTGGTAAATCGGGCTGATAATGTGGTCCAGAACCAAAATTTGGATTTGAATTAAACCAATGAATTTGAACGTTTGTATTTAAACCCCTGCGATCACATAACGTTAAGAACTGCGTTAAAGCATAAAAACCTTTAGGTCCTCCACCAATAATAGAAATGTAATGCGATTCTTTATCGGCCACATCAATTTCATCAATTTTTTTTACGAGTTGTTGCAGTTGTTCAGGCTTTTGAATGATAGCTGAGCATACATGTGAAGAATTCCATATCATACGCCTCTAAATTAATAAAAAGAAGTGCAATTTTTGCTGTAAAATAGTCGTGTGTGTTAATAAGTTTAAACTACAAAATAGTATTGAATAATCAAAATCTAATTTTTGCTATAAATGTGTAAATAAAATTTCATATCGTAATTCGAATTGCCGTATTAGCTAAATCTATTTTATTCACATGTAAAGCAAGTTTACTGCCGTGAAAAATTTAAGCCTTTGTAGGAGCGTTGATTAGTTCAAATGCTTCAGCAATAAAATTAAACGCATCTAAACGCTTTTGATCATCATAAATATAGTTTGTAACCATGATTTCATCTACTCCAATTTCTGTTATAAAAGAAGTTAGCTGGCTCGCTAAGGCATTTGCGTCGCCTACAAAAGTACAAGATACCATGGAATTAACTGCTTGTTCAATCTCAGTAATTCCAGCATAAATGGGCTTATCTGTCGGTGGAGATAAAGGTCTACGTTGATTGGTAATAATTCCTGCAAATAAATTAAATAAACTTGTCGACAATATTTGTGCTTCTTCTGTAGTCTCAGCAGCGATGACATTGACACATGCCATAAAATATGGTGTTTGCAGTTGTTCAGATGGTTTAAAATGGTCTCTATAAATCTTGGAGGCTGTTTTTAACATAGCTGGTGCAAAATGTGCTGCAAAGGCGTAAGGCAAACCTAATTCAGCTGCTAAATAGGCACTATCGGTACTGGATCCTAAAATCCAAATGGGCACTTGAACCCCTTCGCCTGGAAAGGCTCTAACTTTTGAAATAGCATTTTCTGCACTGAAATATTGTTGTAATTCCTTCACATCATCACGAAAGTAAAAAGCGGTATTCAGATTATTTCTTCGTAAAGCTAAGGCTGTAGTTTGATCTGTGCCAGGAGCTCTGCCCAGTCCTAAATCTATTCGATTAGGATAAATGGTGCCTAAGGTGCCAAACTGTTCTGCAATGACTAAGGGAGCATGATTAGGGAGCATTATTCCTCCAGAGCCCAAGCGAATATGCGAAGTGCAGTTGGCCAAATGTCCTATCAATACGGAAGTAGCCGAGCTGGCTATATGCTCCATATTATGGTGTTCAGCTAACCATAGTCTTGTATACCCCAAGGTATCAATATGCTGAGCACCTATTTTTGCTCGTTCGATCGCATCTTGGGTAGTTTTATTTTTACAAAGGTTTGCTAATTCTAAAACTGAAAATTGGACATTGTTCATGCGATAAAGATAATTTATCTTTTGCTTTGTTTGTGTAATCTGAATGTATGGATTTTCAAAAATCTACTTGATTTTCCTTGTTTGTTTTACTTATTGTGAATCTAAGTATGCTGTTGATAAAGTTCAAAAATCAAACTGCTTTAATAAGGATTTGCTTTGGATGTTCTTCGGGATTTTTCGGTTGATTTACGGCTAACCTCCGATGAAGATCCGAAGGAGATTTGTATGAATAGGCAATAATGTATTAAAATCTTAATTAGGAAATTCAGAAGATAAGCAAGAAGATCCTCTTTAAAAAAATAGTGAAATAGAACAATTAAAAACGTCAATTGTTTATTTTGATTTAACAATTCCATTAGCTGGTGCGACAATGAAAAATATTTTTAGTATACTGATCAAAATGGTATTATGGTAATAGCTAGTAATGGAGTAATTCTTCAAGATAAGATATGAATAGTATATTACACTCCATTCATGATGTCATTTGCTCAAGCCTTTGCTAATTTATACTTAAGTCAAAATATCCATAAAACAAAGGAGACTATGCTGTAATTTTTAAATTAACCAATGAACGATTAAGTAGTTCTAAAGGTAACATTAGTGAACCTTTTGAAAAAAATCATCATGGAAATATTAGAATTGCCTCCTGTATGTAAACATATCTGAAGTAGCGTTAAGTTGTTGCAACAAATGAGGAGTGGAAGACCATTCATAGACATTGGATTGGATCCTATCAGAGGAGGTTCAAGTATATTTTACCAAATGGAATAATGACTTTGAGAGCTCGTAATGAAAAGTTAATCGAGGATAGAGAAAGACTACTGACAGATCCAAAATACAGGGAGCAGATTTTTGCTAAACGTTTTTAAAAAGCCTTAGAAAATATTGAAAAAGAAATAAAAATAAATTCCCGAAAAAAGGGAGCGAATAAGATTGATATGATTGATTCTGCTATTCGAAAGTATATAAAGGATTTGATACGAAAGGTAATGTTTAGGATACACTAGATAAATATTCTGGATGGAAAATAGATCATGTTGAAAAATATTTTAATGAAAAGTTTGATAAATTACAACAATGAGGAATAATTAGCGTTCAGAAAAAGATGATTTTAAATAAAATTATCATTTAGAGATAAAAAATATTGAAATTATTTTTATATTATAGGTTTTTATTAATTCGAAATTTATGTTTATCGATTTTTTTGTGATATATGTGTTTATTTTGAAAAAATATCTATATTTAATAGAGTTATATAAACTAAAAATTAAATTATGAAATCATTCGTTTTTAAAATTTTAGCAAAGAAGAGTCCGAAAAAATTACTTTAGCATTAAGAAAATGTGTCTTATTCAAAGCTGCGACACCAAATTTTCTAAATTATGAGATAAAAGCATTTTCTGGATTGAGTATATCAATCCCAGAAGAGCCCAAATACAAAGATTTTTATAAAACTTTGTCTTGGTATAAAGAAGCAGTGGTTAAATTATTTAAATAAATAAAATATGAAAATTTTATATATAACATCAATTTTAATTTTAATAGCTGTTAATCCTAAAATCGTCCAAGCACAAGATAAACTTTCAGAAGTTAGAAATAAATATTCTGTTACTTATAAATTTGGGATCCCTGACAGCAAGGAAACCAAAAAATGGGGAATAAATAGCAATACGATCCAATTAGAAAGAAGCTTTACTGTCTACAAATTATTTTCAATAAGTCCGGTATTGTCTTATTCACATTTTGGTGGAGCAAACTTAATAAAAGAAGATATTGTTAGCATAGGAGGAAATATATCTATCTACCCTAAGTACTTAGCAAATTTGATAATGGGAGATTCTTATGATGCTAAAAGTGATAAAATGTATTTTAATGTTGGGCTTCAAAAAACTGTCAATAAAGCTGATCATATATTGGTATTTAATGCGGATTTGAATATATTTAATTTTAAAATTGGAGATAATTCTACTTTATCTCCAAATATTGGTTTTCAACAATTTATATCGTCAGATAAAGTTATAGAAGATTTGGGGTTTTATACGATTGGATTAAATTTTCTATTTAACGAGTTCGGGATAAGAAAAAAGATTAAAAAAGAGAGTTAAATGCATAAAAATGGTCTTGATTTTTGCGTATAATTAGTTGATAGTCAAATTCTTAAAAATGTAAATCAAGTCCTGTGTTAAGAGATAAAGTTATAGAGCCACGAAGTGCTCATGAATCCCTTTATAATAAAATTATTTATTCGTAAATTTTCGTAAATTGGATGATTTTTGCAAAGACCGCGAAGTAGCACCGAAGGTAAATTCAACCCATGTTAGAAGAAAAACGAATTGAAGATAAAAAATTAGGAAATAGATGCCGTAAAACAAGTTTGTGTGATAGTGAGATCATCAGCCTAATGGTTCCTTTTCATACAGCTCAATTTACGAATCTCAAGTCTTTCTATGTGCATGATGCCCTGCCTCATCTGAAGGATCTGTACGAAAATGCGCCATTATTGAATGTGTAAATGACGAATTGAAAAACACTTGTAAGCTATAGCATACAAGGCATAGGTCTGTAAATAACTTCTTATTGAATATTCTAGGAGTATTGGCAGCATATGCTTTCTTTCTTAAAAAACCTTCTTTAAATATTCAATTTGAACAGCAAGAAAATCGAGTATTCCTTGCTGCTTAAACCCAACTCAGTTTATTAGAGAAAGTTTCACAATTAAAAAATAAAAAGGCGCAATATTCTTTAGCAACCTGGTACCTTTATGGAAAGGTTGTTGATAAGAATATATTGAAAGCTGTAGAATTGTTAGAGTAGACATCACGTCAATTTTACCCGTTTGCATTATTAGATTAGCTGTTTGTTATAAAAAAGGCAAAGGAGTCGAAAAAAATGATAAATATGCATTTTCGTTATATTTGAAATCAGTATTATTAGGTGATAAAGAAGCAATTTATGAAATTGCTAGGATGTTATGTTATGGAATTTGGGGGCACGAAAATCGAATTTTAACACAGGATTGTATTGATTTGGCTGATTATTTGAAGGTAAAAAATTTGATGGTTTTTTATAGGGAATGTAACTGTTTAAATGACTATATTATTTTGCAAATCCAATAATTCACTTATCAAAATTGACGAGGCGAAAATTCAGTCAGACGCTCAGGTTGTACGCAATAACAGTCTAACAAATAGAACGGAGGATCAAATATATATCGAACTGACGTTAAATAAACAAAATATGATAGCTCCTTAAAAAAATATATAGATAGCCTAATTATTTTATGACGATGAATTAACTTATTCGCTTGGCAGCAATAACTATTAGCTGATTACTGATATCGGTGGTGAAAAATAAATACTGTTTTCCACCATCTTTAATTTTATATTTCTTTTTGATGATTTCGACTTTTTCTGGAAAGTTTCTTGTTGCTACATTGGCTTGAGGCCATGGATTATTTTTTTTGAAATCAGTAAGAGATAGAACTGTTTCGATTTCAAACACACGGCCAGGGAAATCGGTTTCCAATTTCTCGGAAGTGTATAGGTGGCTGTGCTGATGTAGTTTTCCTAGACCAAATTGCTTTCCCACCGATTTGAATGCTCCAGCTTTCATAATGGCCACATCAGGATCATAAAGGTAATGTTGCGGTTTTAGGAATCGGCTAATGATTCCTCGTTCTTCTTCATAAGTAAACTCAAAACTTTGTAATTGATTCTGAAATAAGCGTATGGCCCTAATCTTGGCTTGACCGGAATAATCTTTATCTTGGATAAATAATAATTCTTTACAATCATTGTCTAAGCTGATTACATAAATATATTTGACTCGGCTCAGCTGTTCAAGTGCCATTGAAATGTCAAGCAAAGGAGACAATTTGCTAATGATGTATTTACTTTTTTGGAAAAATAATTCCTGATATTCCAAAAGATTAGGTTCGCAATGTGCTAATAAAAATACTTTACCTTGATTGATTCTTCTAGAAGGATCAACATAGATATAATCAAAAGCTTGGTCATCACTTTGCCGTAGTACTTCAATGCCATCTCCCGCATAACAGATTAAGTTTTGAACTTTCAGTACAGCAGCATTATGATGAACTATCGCAGAAAGTTTTTCATTCAATTCGCAATGAATTAATTCGGAAGCTTCTTGGGCCATGTAACAACTATCTACACTAAAACCTCCCGTTAAGTCAATAACTCGAGTACCTTTATGAATCAACAGTTGTTTAATTAATGCAGTATGTTCTGAAGAACATTGTTCAAGGTTTATTTTGTCAGGATAATAAATACCTTCACTGTTGGCCCAGGTAGGCAATTTTCGGACACTTCGTTGCCATCCATCTATTTGCGATGCCAACTCAGCTGAACTCACATGTTCAAAAGGACTTTTCTTTAAAGCAATCTCCACCGGTGATTTCTCCCGATTTGCTTTAAGGTAATTTTGTACATCCTCTTTTAATATATGTTTATTCATCTTTGTTTTTCACCAGCATTTGGCAAGTGTAACTGTCCTTAAGTTCGCGAATTATTTCCTTATTTACTAATACTCGATCTATCGTTTGTTGATTGTAGTATCGAATGGTAATAAGTTCAAGTCCTTTTTCTACCGAAACTTTGTAACGTTGTTTCAATTGTTCCAATAGATTCAATACATTTTCTCCAGTATCGTCTACGCTGACTGAAAAGCTGATGGCAGAATTGTGCATCATATTGATTTTAATACGATGATTGTGGAAAGCATTGAAAATATGACTTAAATTATCCTCGACGATGAAGGAAAAATCGCGGGGCTGTATATTGATAAATACTTGATTCACCTTAAAAATGAAGGATGGAACCGGCAAGGTTTGATTGGTCGTTTTAATCTGGGTGCCAGGAGCAGAGGGATTAATAAAAGACCTTACATTTAAAGTGATTTTTTTGTTTTGTAAAGGTTTGATCGTTTTTGGGTGAATTACAGTAGCGCCATAGTAGGTCAATTCGATAGCATCGGTATAGGACAATTCTGGAATAAGCTCTGTTTGATCAAACCATTTAGGATCGGCATTCAACACGCCGGGAACATCTTTCCAAATGGTGATGTTTTCAGCGTTTAAACTGGCAGCGAATATGGCTGCAGAATAATCTGAGCCCTCTCTACCTAATGTAGTTGTAAAGTTTTCAGAAGTAGAACCAATAAAACCTTGCGTAATAATAATTTGATCGTCCAGAATAACCGGAAAATCTTTACGTATTTTTTCCTCAGTTTTTTCCCAGTCTACTTTAGCTTCTTGGTAAGTATTGTCGGTAAATATATAGTCTCGAGCATCTACCCATATCGCTGGTAAACCTTGATTTTGAGCATAAGCTGCTATAATTTTAGTCGACAGTAATTCGCCGATGGATACGATTTGATCAAATAGGTAATCAAAGCTGTCTTGAGCTTCTTCTTCTAATATCCATTCGACCTCGACAAATGTATTGGCAATATCATCATAAATTGAAGCCGTACGGTCTGTAAAAAGCTGATCTAATAACTCGAAATGTTCATTTTTCAATTGCTCTAACAGCTGTAATGGATCCCCCTGATTTTTGAAATAATCGCTTGTAATCTGAGCTAGTTTATCAGTCGTCTTTCCAATAGCAGATACGACTACCAATAATTCCGTATCCTTATATTTTTCAATAATAGATACGACGTTTTTAATATTTTCAGCACTTTTTACCGAAGCACCACCAAATTTAAATACTTGCATTTATGCTAGTTAATAGTTTGATAAAAGTCTTTAATATGCTTTACATATTGTTTTCCAGTATTCGTAAGGATATGTTCAACTTGTTCATAAGGTACAATAAGTTGTGTTGGACCTGCTGAATAAGGTTTTATTTCATACGTGTTATAAAAAAAAGCAATACCTTTTTTTAAAAATCCATAGTTGGCTGCTAAAGCAAATTTTCCATTTTCGAAGAAATAATCCCTTTCTAAGTTGCTTGTATCTTGCAAACCTTCTTGATTTCTGAAAATTTTTTCTGCAATTTTAGTAAAATCTTTTATTTTATCCTCAGAAATAAAACGATTAAGGTCTAGTTTTTTATAGTCCTGTAGTGAATAGTTGGACCAGAGTTCAAAATAATTGCCATGTGCTCCGCCCGTGAATTCATAGGTTCTATTCCGTATACTGATGATTTCTGGCGTTAGCACTTGTACATCAACATTGGTTTCTTTGGACCATGCTATAGGATATTGAATGTCGTTTTCTTCAATGAAATTGCCATAACTTTCAATGAAATTATTGACGTAATGTTGAATATTCGTTTCGCCTTCTAACAGCATAGCATCGGTCACTATACCATTTAGTATACTATCCTTAAATTCAGGGTAAGTTATTTTTACAAAGCTAGTGTCCAGCTGACCCTCGTTTTCAGTAAGATATGGACTAGCCTCGAAAACTGTTTTTTGCTGGTATACGGCAGTGTCTGTCAGGTTTTTATTGAATATGCTGTGTGCCTTTGTCTGCTCAGCAGGTGGACGAAGACATGCCTGACTTAGGTACAAACAAACTACAATGAAAACATAGCGTAGGATAGTTTTATTGAAAATTAATGCTAACATTTATCCATTCCTCATCAAAATTGCAATCGTATTTCTTATAAAAGTCAATTGCAGGTTTATTCCAATCTAATACTTGCCACATCATACCACTGTAATTGCTGGTTTTTGCATAATTAATGGTATGATCTAAAAGCAGTTTTCCATAACCTTTGCCTCGGTATTGTTCGGTAATGATTAAATCTTCTAAATATAATCTTCTACCTTTCCAGGTGGAATAGCGGATATAATATAAAGAAAGAGCTACTATGCTACCGTCTATTTCACCAACAAATGCGGCCCATACGGGGTTATTTCCGAATCCAGCATCTTCAAACTCAGCTAGACTAACAGTGACTTCATTTGGAGCTTTTTCAAATATGGCTAATTCTTGAATGAGCTCCATCATCCTTGGACAGTCAGATCGTTTGGCTGATCGTATTTGAAAATTCATACTTACGCTTTAAAATGTTTGATTACGCGTTGGCCAAAGATGGTACTGCCTAATCGGACCATATTAGCTCCTTGTTCTATGGCTAATTTATAATCTGAGGACATACCCATCGATAAGATTTGAAAAGAAGGATCTTTTCGGAAATAGGTGGTTTTGATTCCATCAAATAAGATCTTCAATTCGTAAAATTCTTCTTTTATAATGCGTTCATTACTGGTATTACTAGCAATACCCATGAGACCACAGATTCTGATGTTTTTTAGTTCTTGCAATTCTTCACTGCGTAATAGTTCAATAACTTCCGCATGGTCTAACCCAAACTTGCTGTCTTCATCTGCAATATAGACTTGTAAAAGACAATCAATAATTCGATCGCTTTTTAAAGCATGTTTATTAATTTCTTGTAATAGTTTTAAGGAATCAACAGAATGTATAAGGGAGATGAAGTCTGCAATGTATTTCACCTTATTTGTTTGAAGATGACCTACTAGATGCCATTGTATATCTTTGGGAAGTGCTTCATGCTTGGCTGTAAGCTCCTGAACTTGATTTTCACCAAATATGCGCTGGCCAGCCTGATAGGCTTCTAAGATGTCCTCATTGGATTTTGTTTTTGAAATAGCAATTAATTGAACACCTATAGGAGTTAATTCGTTTTGTAAAGTTTCAATATTTGATGAAATACTCATAGTAATGGATACTCTTTAATTAAATTTGGAAAGCTATATGCTAGGATTTACTTAATTTTGTACAAATTTACGAAATGCATCGATTAATAATTGTTTTATTGCTGTTGTTTTTTATCAGTTCTTCTTGTAAGAAAGGTACTCCAAGGGGTATACTTTCCGAGAAAGAGATGATTGCCTTATTTACAGATATGCATATACTTGATGGTTACTTGGTGTCGCTATCTCCTGATAGTGCTCGAAAAGTAATCGATCCGCTTTACGAAGAATTGTTTTTGAAATATGACCTAGATTCCAATTCATTTAAAAATAACCTAGTTTACTACTATGGAAATCCAAAACTAAATGAGCGCACCTATACGGAGGTGGTTAAGAATTTGGAATTGGAAGAACGTGAATTTGTAAAAATGGACTCCATAAAAAATGCTGTTTATCAAGACAGTGTCAATAGAACTATGAAGGAGCAGCGCATAGTCAATCAGTTAAACAACATGATCTTAAATGCGAAATCGGATTCGATAAACTTAACAATATTGGATTATTCTAGAAGGACGTTTGAAAATTCTGGAATTTCATTTTTATTAGAAAAGAATTTCTTTCATGGTGCTCCATTGAAACTTCCTAAAGATAGCACAGCTTTAAAAAATAGCCCTGTATTGGATAGTTTAGTAAAGAAGCCAAGTTTACCTGATACATTAAAATTAAAAGAACAGGAATCCCCAAGTTTGCGAGTGAAACCTGTATTACCATCCAAGCGAAAACACCAACTCATACCTTAAGTCATGATTTATCCGAAAAATGCCGTTGAGAAGTTAGGATTTATTGAAATCAAAGACTTAGTAAAAGCGAAATGTTTAACTGAAGCTGGTAAGGAGCTGGTTGATAAAGTACAACCACAAACGAAACTGGAAAATATAGATCGTTTTTTACGCCAAACGAATGAATTTAAACAGGTTTTGCTGCATGATGCACCACTACCTATAGACCATTTTTACCCTATAAAATCCTTTATAGAGAAAGCAAAAGTGGAAGGTTCGTTTTTGTTAGAAGATGAGTTTTATAAAATTCTCTTGTCTTTAAGAACAGTTTATGCGATCATACGGTACTTTAATGAACGAGAACAGCAGTATCCGAACTTGGAATTACTGTTTGAGCATTTACCCATAGAAAAATCTATCGTTAGACATATAGAAAACGTACTCGATGAACGTGGAAAAATAAAAGAAAATGCATCTCGATTGTTGTTGGAAATCAGTCAGCAAATTTTAAAGTCTGAACAAGAAGCTAGAAAACGTATAGATTCTGTTTTTAAGCAAGCGCAAGGGCAGGGATGGACAGCAGATGGCAACTTGACTATTCGGGATGGCCGCCTATGTATTCCTATTTTAGCGGAGAATAAACGTAAGATTAAAGGATTAATTCATGATGTGTCTGCTACGGGACAAACGGTTTATTTAGAGCCAGAAGAAGTCTTTCAATTAAATAATAAGATCAGGGATCTGGAGTTTGAACGCAGGCGGGAAATCATCCGGATTTTGATTCAGTTAACGACTGAATTGCGTCCGCATGTGCCTTTATTGTTCTCTTATCATGGGCTATTGACCAAGCTGGATTTTGTACGAGCGAAAGCTTTGTTTGCCATAGATATCGAAGGGCAAATGCCAGAAATAATCAATCAACCGAGTATTTCATTGACGAATGCAAAGCATCCGCTGCTGTTTTTGACGGCTAAAAAAGAGAAATTAATGGATGTAGTTCCACTTAATTTGAAGATTGATGAAGTGGATCGAATATTATTGGTATCTGGTCCAAATGCGGGTGGAAAGTCTGTTTGTATGAAAACGGTTGGTTTATTGCAACTGATGGCGCAATCGGGTTTTCTGATTCCTTGTGATTCCAGTTCGAAAGTAGGTGTGTTTAAACAGTTTTTTGCAGATATAGGTGATGATCAGTCTATCGATAGTGATTTAAGTACTTATAGTGCTCATCTATCGAAAATGAAATACTTCACGCAATTTGCGGATGCAAAATCATTGTTATTGATCGATGAGTTTGGTACAGGAACGGATCCTCAATTTGGTGGACCTATTGCAGAGGCGGTATTGGAAGTGTTGAATAAGAAGAAGGTGAGGGGGGTTATTACTACGCATTATTCGAATTTAAAAGTTTTTGCAAGTAATCAAGAAGGTATTGAAAATGCATCCATGCTGTTTGATAACGAGGCTATGAAACCTCGCTATATCTTGCAAATTGGAAAACCTGGAAGTTCTTATGCGTTTGAAATAGCGCAAAATATCGGATTGCCTAAAGAGGTGATTCATTTGGCAAAGCAGAAGATCGGTGTTCAACAAAAGAAAGTGGATACCTTGCTGGTGGATTTGGAACGGGAGAAAAAGGAAATTTACGATACTAAAACGGCTATTCAACTGCGCGAGAAGGAAATGCTGAGCCAACAAAGCGAATTGACGGAATTAAAAACGTATTTGGAGGAACATAAATCTCAACTGATCAAAGCGGCTAAGGAGGAAGCAAGAGCAATTATCAAGAATGCGAATAAGCTAGTAGAGAATACCATTTCGGAAATTAAGTCCACGCAAGCGGATAAAGATAAAACTAAAAAACTCCGTGCTAGTCTGCAGCAAGAGGCTGATCTGCTTAAAGAAAAAATGGTTAAAGTCGTTAAGCCGAATATCATAGTTGAGCCCTCTGAAGATTTAGCAGTAGGGGATTGGGTGAGAATTGTGGATACGGGCAATGAGGCTCAGGTGATTGAAATTGCTAAAAACAACTTAATATTAGCTTTAGGTGAATTGCGTACGGTCGTGAAAAAGAATAAGGTAGAGAAGTTGCGAGGTAAGGAAAAAGCGAAAGCGACCAAGCGATTTAAATCTGTTTCTTCAGATAGTGTGGCAGATTTTCATCCAGAGATCGATGTGCGAGGCCTACGTACAGAGGATGCAATTAATAAACTGGAACTGGTTCTGGATCGTGCAGTGATGATTGGCTATCCATCGTTGAAAATAATTCATGGTCGTGGGGATGGAATTCTGCGTAGATTCATTCGAGAATACTTGCGAAAATATGCTCAAGTGAGCCGTTTTGAAGATGAGCATGCAGACCGTGGGGGAGATGGCATTACCTATGCTTATCTGGCTTAAGATTAGCCTATTTTATTCAATTCAATTTCCTCTTTAGGACCTTGATAATCATACAACTTGAGTCTTGTTTGGATAGGTTCGTTACTAAATTAGGTTAAAACAGAAATTTCTAGTCACAATAGTAAAAAAACTTTTCCACATTTAACAAAAGTTAAAAATTGTTAAAATTTTAATTATCCATACTTTTGATTGTGGATTTAATAATTATTATGCGTGCATTGTAATAAAAGTATTATTTCCTAAGTGTATTATTTACTCATTTAAGCCAAAAGTGTTTAAGGAGTGCCCTTGGTGTATATTAAGTTTGTGTTAAGCATCCAACAAAGTCAATTTGGCTTTTTAATTTTGCATTGGAAAAACAACAAACTTTATGAAGAAATCTTTACTTTTCTTTGCTTTAGTTCTTGCAAGTTATGGAACCATCCAAGCGCAAGTAACTACAAGTAGCATGACGGGTGTAGTCACTCAATCGTCGGGATCCTCGACTTCAGGTGCTACCATCAAAGCGGTGCATACCCCATCAGGTACCACTTACTCTGGTTCAGCAAATGAATCAGGTCGTTTCAATTTGGCGAACATGCGTGTCGGAGGTCCTTACCGTATCGAAGTGACGTATGTGGGTCAAGATCCTATCGTTTATGATGATGTTTACTTACAATTAGGTCAACCTTTTGTATTGAACCCCGTGTTTGGTGCAAATGCAGGTACTGAGATTGCCGAAGTAACGATCGTAGGTACACGTTCCTTAACCAACAAAAACACGGGAATTTCTACTAATATTTCGAGAAAGAAAATTGAGGAAATGCCTGCAATTTCTAGAAGTATTACCGATTTAACTAAACTTACTCCACAAGCGAACTCACAAGGTGATGGTTTTTCATTTGCTGGACGTAATAGTTTATTTAATTCATTGACATTAGATGGTGCTCAAATGAACAATGCATTTGGTTTGTCTTCTTTACCAGGTGGTGGTACAGGTGCTCAACCTTTTTCATTAGACGCTATTGAGGCTATTCAAATTAACCTTTCGCCATATGATGTTAGTCAAGGCGGTTTTACAGGTGCTAGTGTAAATGCAATCACGAAAAGTGGTTCTAATAAAGTTACTGGATCGGTTTATACGTATTACAAAAATCAAGATTTACAAGGATACAAAGTTGGTGATCTTGATATTGCTAAAACAGAAACGTACACCAACAAACAAATTGGAGCTAGTTTAGGTGGACCAATTATTAAAGATAAATTGTTTTTCTTTATCAACGGTGAACATACTACGCGTGTTACTCCTGGTACTAACATGCTTGCAAACCGCGGAACAGAAGCTGGTGGTAATATCTCTAATGTATTGGCCTCTGATTTAGATGTTGTAAAAGATTTATTAATCTCTAAATATGGATATGATCCAGGTACTTATGAAGGATATAATAATGATCAGAAAGCGACCAACTTAACGGCAAGATTTGACTGGAATATCAATGACAAAAACAAATTAACCGTTCGTTATAACTTTTTGAAATCTTTTAGAGACGTTAATCCAAGTGGTTCTAATTCAAGAGGTAGAGGTACTTCTTTAACCTCCATGAATTTCTCTGGTTTACGTTACAGACAAAATGAGAACATCAACTCTATTACGGCAGAATTAAATTCATCTTTCAATTCTCAATGGTCAAATAATTTAAAAATGACTTATTCAGGATTTCGTGCTAAACGTGATATGTTAGGTGGTGCTTTCCCATTAGTGGATATTGAGAATGGAGCTGGCGCAAATTACATATCTTTTGGTTCTGAACCTTTCTCAGGATTGAATGTGTTGAATCAAGATTTATACTCGCTTTCTAATGATTTAAATTTATATGCAGGAAATCACAAATTTACTTTTGGAGCTTCTGTAGGATTTCAACAATACGATAACGCATTTGCTCAAATGTTTAATGGTCAATATCGTTACAATACATTAGATGATTTTTTGAATGCAGCTCAAGGAAGTACTACTGTAAAACCATTGTTATATCAGTTAACCTACTCAGCTGTTAGTGGAACACCTAGACCTAGTGCTAAATTTAGTTTGATGCCTATCTCTGTATATGCTCAAGATGATTGGTTTGCAATGCCTAATTTGAAATTTACTTATGGTGTGCGCTTAGATATGCCAATTTATACAGCAAATATTACAGCAAATGATAAAGTAAATGCCATGACATTTAAAGATGGGCAAGGCTCAGACGAGAAATTAGATGTGAGTAGATTACCAAAATCACGTGTGCAAGTTTCTCCAAGAATTGCTGTAGATTATGATGTATATGGAAATAAATCGTTAGTACTTCGTGCTGGATCAGGTCTATTTACAGGAGGTGTACCGGGGGTTTGGTTAACAAACCAAGCTGGACAAACTGGATTATTATTTGGTAGTGATTTCTTAACAAATCCAGAAAATAGACCATTTTCTAATGATCCAACAGCTTATATTCCAAGCAATCCTTCTGCTCTTTCTTCGTACGAAATTAATGCGACTGCAAATAATTTCAAATTACCTCAAATCTGGAGATCTAGCTTCGGTGTAGATTATACTTTCCCTTGGAAAACTAAAATCTCTGTAGAAGGTATGTTCACCAAATCTTTGACAGAAGTTTACCACAGAGATGCAAATCAAGTAGCAGCTAGTGGTCAATATTCTGGATTAGGTGATACGCGCCATTATTATGCTGGTACAAACGGAACGGATAATCGTATTAACTCATCGATTACACGTGCTATTGTGTTAGATAATACAAGTAAGGGACATGCTGCTAACATTACAGTTCAATTATCGCAAACATTTGGTAAATACGGTGATGTTATGGTAGCCTATACCAAAAGTGATGCACGTGATGTAACTTCAAACCCTGGTTCTCAAGCAAATTCAGCATACACAGGTAATCCAGTTGTTGACGAGCCAAACAAACCAGTTCTTTCGTATACAAACTTCCTAGTTTCTGATCGTGTAGTTGCTGCGGTAAATATCAACTTTGCAATTGCTAAAAACTTCCCTTCTAAAGTTGGTTTATTCTACGAAGGAAGACCATATGGTGATCAATACGGTGCTACGAGATTCAGTTTCTTAACTACGAATGATCCAATGAGAATTGCAAGTAGAATTTCTAATCAATTAATGTTTGTACCTGGAAGCAGAGAGCAAATCGAATTGGTAGATATTCAAGAAAATTCAAAAAACAGAACGGTATTTGAAAGTGCAAATGATCAATGGACTCGCTTAAATGCATTCATTAATCAAGATGATTATTTAAGTTCAAGAAAAGGAAAATATGCTGAACGTAATGGTGCTCAATACCCTTGGATGAATCGTTTTGATTTACGTTTTATGCAAGAGATTTCTGCATTATTGAAAAACAATGATCATAAATTACAATTATCGATTGATATCATCAATTTAGGTAACTTATTGAACAGCGAATGGGGTACAACAAAAATCCCAGTTACGAATAATGTATTGCAATTTGTAAACAAGGACAACCAAAATAGACCTGTTTATCAAGTGAATCAAGCATTAGGTAATGAAACTTACCGTGTGAATACGGGTATGGATTCTAGATACCAAATTCAATTAGGTGTACGTTATATCTTTAATTAAGATATCCTATTCTAGAAAAAAAAAGGCTGTATCATCGAAAGATGATACAGCCTTTTTGCTTTTATAGTTATTCTATTTTTAAAAGTTTGGTTTCAATAGATACTTATCATAGAATCTAAAGATATGTTCTGCGGCTTCTTCGGCAGTGTCGACCATACGGTAAAGGTTTAGATCTTCTTCTGAAATATACTTATTTCCTAGCATGCTGTTTTTTATCCAGTCAAATAAGCCATTCCAATAATCTAGACCGACTAATACAATTGGGAATCGAGCAATCTTACCCGTTTGAATAAGAGTTATGGCTTCAAATAGTTCGTCCATGGTACCAAATCCGCCTGGCATTACAATATAGCCTTGGGAATATTTCATGAACATGACCTTACGAACAAAGAAATAATTAAACTCCAACAATTTATCCCGATCAATATACTTGTTGTGAAATTGTTCAAAAGGCAATTCAATGTTTAAGCCTACGGATTTTCCTCCAGCAGTATAAGCACCTTTATTTGCAGCTTCCATAATACCGGGGCCGCCTCCAGATATTACCCCATACCCTCGATCAGCTAAAAGCCTACCGATTTCTACGGTCATTTCATAATATTTATGATTTTCTGGGGTTCTTGCCGACCCAAAAATAGAGACACAAGGTCCAATTTTAGCTAGTTTTTCAAAACCATCAACAAACTCTGCCATGATTTTAAATATCTGCCAAGAGTCTTTTACTTTTATTTCTTGCCAATTTTTATTGGCAAAGGATCTTATGATTTTTTCGTCTTTTGTCATATTTGTAAAATCTTTATCTGCATACTCATTTATGCACCTCATTTCTTCCTAGTGAAATATAAGATTTAATCTTAAAATAATTACTAGAAACTAAGTTGTTTTTTCTAATAATAGTTCCTTTTAAAAGTTCATTCATGTAAATTTTGATTATTAAAATGCTTTCCATAGCTTTAAATAAGTAAACCTATTTTAAACAAGGACAAAGAGTCAACTAGTATAGACCTAAATGAACAGAAGAAAATTTATAAGCAATGCAGCTTTAGGAGCAGCCGCATTTAGTATCCTTCCTAGACATGTGCTAGGAGGCAATGGTTTTTTAGCGCCAAGTGATCGTATCAACCTGGGGTATATTGGTGTTGGTAAACAAGTTGGAACCTTGTTAAATGGACTCATGGGGCTTCCAGAAACCATGGTATTGGCTGCTGCTGATGTAGATAGCACGAAATTAAATCGTTTCATTGGAGAGGCTAATACGCATAATGCGAAGAAATCTGCACATCAAGTAGAAGGCTATAAGGATTACCGCGATTTATTGGCACGAAAAGATATCGATGCTGTCGTGATTGCATCCCCGGATCATTGGCATGCATTGCATGTGATTCATAGTGCCAAAGCCGGAAAGGATATCTATTGTGAAAAGCCATTGGCATTAACGATAGATGAAGGTAGAGCGATGGTCAATGCTGTAAGAAAGTACAAACGTGTCTTGCAAACTGGAAGTATGCAGCGATCATACCATAATTTCCGTCATGCTGCAGACCTGATTCGTAATGGATATATTGGTCAAATAAAAGAAGTTAATGTTTCTGTTGGAGATCCAGTAAAGGAATGTGATTTACCTTGGTTAGACGCACCTGCGCATTTAGACTGGGATTTTTGGGTAGGCCCTTCCTTATACCGGGGTTATCACCCTGTATTGAGTCCGCTAATTGATGCACCTGAATGGGCGATGTGGAGGTTATATCATGGATTTGGGGGAGGATATATCACTGACTGGGGAGCGCATATGTATGATATTGTGCAATGGGCTTTAGATATGGATCACAGTGGGCCAGTATCATTTACGCCACCGGAACAAGCGAATGCAAAAGAAGGACTTTATTATAATTATGCCAATGGGGTGAAAGTTACTCATAAAGCATGGGGTAAATTCAATGCCATTCAGTTTATAGGTACCGAAGGTAAAATAGAAGTTTCCAGGGAATTTTTAAATTCTGACAAATCCAATTTGCCTAAAACAATCGCGGAGAAAGATCGCAAAGTGTACTATTCTGAGAATCATTACAAAGATTTTGTAGATTCCATCAAGAAAAGAAGTAAGCCAATCTGTGATGTGGAAATCGGACATCGTACAGCTACTGTTTGTAATGCTGTAAATATTGGCTACCAATTGCAAAAAACAATTAAGTGGGATCCTAAAAAGGAATTGTTTGACAATCCATTTGCAAACAACTTAAAAACTAGGCCTTATCGAGGTGAATGGAATTATTTGGATTTTTAATCCAATAGCATATGGTAAACGCTTGATTACGATCGTAATCAAGCGTTTTTTTTGGTCTCAGGCATTAATTCTCGAGTTTATTAGAAATATGGGAACTCGGTGTTTTATGCTGAGGGATTATGATATGCTCCCTAAGAAGCAGTTTTTTTTAACTAATCTGTCTATATTCCTTCAAATATTTACAGATTAATTCCTTCAATATTTTGTAATTTTGAAGAATGAATTTTTCATCAAGATTATTGGAATTAGCGGTGGATGAGTTTGCAAAGCTGCCGGGCGTAGGTAAGAAAACAGCCTTGCGATTAGTATTGCATTTACTTAAGCAATCTGATTCAGAAGTTCACAGTTTTACGCAAGCAATTGATAAACTTAAAAGCGATATCAAATATTGCCGCACCTGTTTTAATATTTCTGATCATAATTATTGCGAGATATGCAGCTCCGTTAAAAGAGAGCATGGAATAGTCTGTGTAGTTGAAGACACTCGTGATGTTATGGCTATCGAAAACACCAACCAATATCATGGCGTTTACCATGTCTTAGGAGGATTAATTTCTCCAATGGAAGGAGTAGGGCCTGCTGATTTAAAAATTGAAGGACTTATCGAACGTGTTAAGCAAGGTGATATCCAAGAGGTCATTTTAGCATTAAGTGCAACGATGGAAGGAGACACCACTATATTTTACCTTTATAGGAAGCTGAAGGAGTATAATATTCAAATTAGTACAATTGCACGAGGCATTTCTTTCGGTGGGGAATTGGAATATGTAGATGAAATCACGTTAGGGAGATCCATTGCTACTCGGGTACCCTACGAACGTAATGTAGGTTAAGTTTTTGTTTTAAGGAGTTTGTCTATAATAAAATAATAAGAAAAGCTGCAAGCGACTAATGTAAACCCAGTGGCGAACCATAGCGTATGGTAACCAAAATGCTCCGCAATATAAGTTCCTAAATAGGCTGTAAAAATATGCGATGCAGCAAAAGATAATGCATTTAATCCCATGTAAGCTCCCTGATTATTTTTACTTGCTCGATGAATAGCGACTGTAGCCGAAAATGGTAAAGTCAGCATTTCCCCCGAGGATAGGATAAACATTGCAAAGTATAGCCATACGATTCCAAAGTCTAAGGTTAACATAAAATAAGATAATCCCGCTAAGGCGGTTCCCCAGAACATGATTTGTTTAACTTTAAATCGATGTTCAGCCCAATGCACCAAAATCATTTCAAACAAGACGATCACAAAACCACTAAACCCAAGAATTAAACCAATTTGGTCTGGTTTTAATTGATAAATTTCTTTATAAAAGAGGGGTAGTGTACCTAACAGTTGAAAAAATGCTAAAGAGAAAAAGAAGCATGTAAGGCTAAAAATCAGAAATAATCCATCGGTATATGCATTACGTTTCGTTGGATTGATTTCCGCGTGCCCTGTTTTTGATTTCTCGACCGTGGATACAGCGACCCTTTTACGAAAGAAAATCGTTAACACAACAGCTGCACACGCTGCACCAAAAGCATTTCCATAAAAAATCAAATCATAGGAATAAGTTGCTAAAAAGCCGCCAAGAGCGGGGCCAATAGAAAATCCAAGATTGATTGCCATGCGGTTTAACGAATAGGCTCGGGTAATATTCTCCGGTTTAGCATACCTGGCTACAGCCACTGAATTTGCAGGCCTAAAGATATCAGTGCTGATACTCAATATAAATATCATGAAACTTAATCCATGAAATGTTTTAAAATGAGGTAATACCAAGAAAATAGGGATGGCCAATAATAAGCTCATCATCTGAACCTTATAACTGCCAAGTCTATCGGTTAACCAACCACCTACCCAGGATCCAACCACGGAACCCAATCCAAAACAACCGAGAACAATGCCTACTTGCGTTTTCGAGAATCCCAACGCCGATGACATGTATATTCCTAAAAATGGGATAACCATTGATCCGGTACGGTTTATTAGAATAACTAATGCCAATAACCATGCGGCGGAGGAGAGCCCCCGATAAGAATCTACATATAATTTAATAAGCGTTTTCAACTTTTGATAATCCCCAAAATGCGATAGATAAACTGTAAAAGAATAAACCTATTATGCCAGATCTAATTGTGCGTCAATAGGGTAATTGTAAGCGATTGTTCTTTGGATATTTTTTTGTTTATCAAAAATAAAATCTATTCTTCCTAGATTAACCCCCGAACGTCCAGTCTGATTTACCAAGGTTATTTTACCATCTAAATTGCTAACCTCGGTTGGCTTATCTAAAAAGGTATGCGTGTGGCCACCGATGATTAAATCAATATCTTTGGTGTTTTTTGCTAAGATTAAATCAGAGACCTTTTCATCATCGTATTGGTAGCCAATATGCGATAAGCAAATAATTAAATCACATTGATGGTCCGTTTTCAAGGTCTTGGTCATTTTTTGAGCAACTTCGATAGGATCTTTGATTAGCACATCCTTATAATGATTCGGATCTACCAAACCAGCTAAATCTACCCCCACTGCAAAAACACCTATTTTAATCCCTTGTCTTTTAAAAATCATGAATTCTTTAACTTTTCCAGCTAATATTGTATTGCTGAAATCGTAATTTGAAGATATGAATGGAAATTTTGCTTCATGCCAATGCTTTGCCAAGCCAGAAAGACCATTATCGAATTCGTGATTTCCAAAAGTGCCCGCATCATAGCCAAGCTCACTCATCAATTGAAGTTCAAGCTTACCTCCAAAAATATTGTAATATGGCGTACCTTGAAAAATATCCCCTGCATCAAACAACAGGACCTCTTCCTCTTCTTGCCTAATTTTCTTCAATAAAGTGCTCCGACGAGCTACGCCTCCTAATCCTTGCAATCGACTTCCATCCATTGGGAAAGGATCTATGCGGCTATGCACATCATTGGTATGCAGAATGGTTATTTTAATAGGTTTTCTATTTGCAAAACCTGTATTTGGTAAACCAATTAGACTGCTTGTTGCACCAATTGCTACTAATCCTTTTAAAAACTTCCGTCTATTGAATGATTTTAACTCTTCCATCTAATGCTGCTTCTACTTGTCTACCAGATTTTGTTAATGTTTGTATATAGTCAATAAGTGATTCACGTACAAGTGAAGGAGCGGTAATCCGACTTATTGGATTAGAAAGCCCTTGTACATGGTCTCCACCATTGGCTACAAAATCATACGTAACCAATTTGTATGACTTATTAGGATCTATAGTCTCCTTATTTATAAGAAAAGAAACCAATTGTTTGTTTTTGATAACTATGCTTGCACCGGCTATGGGTTGACCATTTGTTTCGGCAATAAACTTCGCCAATAATAAGACATCAGTTCCTTTCAATTCTAAAATAGTAATGGCATTTTCAAATGGCATAAATTCAAAAATATTACCCACCGTGATATTTCCTTGTTTTATACTCGAACGCATGCCATCTTTTGTCGCCAAGGAAAAATCGACAGAGGCGTCCATGTTTTTACCAATAACTAATAACGCATCTGCAAAGAAATTTCCCAGCTGAGATTCTGCAAGACTTCTATTTTGTGCCATACTTTCCTTGGACAGCCCAATTACTTCAGACATTTTTGCTTCTAGCTGTTGACGATAGGGGATGACTAGGGTATTAATCTTTGGATCCTCTTCCAATTTTGAGTCAATAGCAATCATTTGCTTTTGACTATCCTGCGATTGGTAATAATTCGTTTTACAGGAATTAAACAGTAAAAGAAATAGGGAGATCCCTAAAAGAAAATGCTTATTCAACCTTCTGCGCATATCAACTCAATTTTACACAAAGTTATTAAGATTGCAGTAAATTAATAACAATCGCTTCTTTTATTTCTAAAAGACATGAAAGTATAACTTTATCCTAACTTAAAGTTAATTAAGGTTTAGCCGATCTTCAAAATAACGTTGAACAAAATAACGAGCAAGACCTATCGGAATTGCGGTTTCCTTCAAATTGGAAACCTGTATTTCGCAATTGCTTGATATTCTAGTCATGGAATAGGTTTGTATTTGTTGTAAGATTGGAGTAGTAATCAAGTTGGAAGCCTTAGCAAATTGTCCAACTAATACGATAGTTTCCGGATTGAATACTTGTAGGAAAAAGGAGATTGCTTTCCCGAGTTTCGTGCCCAGATCAGATATAAGCTCGATGGCGTATTGATCCCCATCCAATGCGGCTTGAATAATATGAAAGGGTTGAAGTTCTTCATTGTTAAATTTATTAGCAATCAAGGTTGGGATACCATTTTCAATATCTCGAATAGCTTTTTTAACCAATGCAATACCAGATACTAAGGTTTCCAAACAACCGCGTTTCCCACAATAACAAAGCTCTCCATCCTCTACGAAGCTGATATGTCCCATTTCGCCGGAAAAACCATTTTTACCCATATATACTTCCCCATTGGTGATTATTCCTAATGAAATTCCCCAATCTAAGCGGATAACCAATCCATCCTTTCTATTACGTAGTTGCCCAAGCTGTTGTTCGGTCAGTGTATAAATCTTCGAATCATTAATGATCCTGGTTTTTTTATTAAATACTTTTTCGATTTCTAGTTCTAAGTGAAAATTAGGCTCATAAAAATACGTGTAATTGTCTCCCGTAACCTTATCTATTAAGCCAGGCATAGAAATCGCAATACCTGATAGTTCGGGCCATAAGATAGATTCCTCCTCCTTAAATTTTCTAATGATATCGTAAAATTGGTTCAGTTGATTTAAATCTCTCGACAACTGCAAGGGATAACGTTTCGTTTTGTTCAATACATTTCCGTTATTATCCACTAACGTTAGAAAACAACCATACTTGTCCAGCTCTATCGTTAACACTTTGAATAAATTATTATTCAATTGGTATAGGTTTGGTTTTCTACCTCCAAGCGACTCCCCACGTTCATGCTGGATGAGTAAATTTTGTTTTACTAAATCGACAATTAATGTATTTAATGTAGGGAAACTCAAATCAAGTTTTTTCATGAGCTCGTTTACGGAGGTTTTTTCTATTTGGTATACTGTTTTTAATAACGTAAATTTTTTTCTAGCAGTTTTCGCTATAGTTTGTGTTTTACTTGGGTTAGGGAAAAACGATCTTTCTACAAAATTCATAACATTGAGGTGTAAAATACGCTGTTCTTAATAATAAAATCCTGTTTTGGTGAGTGTTTAAATTGCTAAAAGGATTTGCTTATTGAAAACATTTATTTGAGTACTTGATTAAAATTTTTCTAAAATAGATATTTATTTTATAAATAGCAAATAGATGAGGTCTGAGAAAATGAAAAATTAAACTATTGGTTACTTAATCAGGTGTATTGAAAAATAAAATTACCTAAAAAATTATATTTAAAAATATTAATTTTTGATAAAACATATTATTTAATGAGAAATAATATATTTGAAGCGGATTTTTAGTAGATTCAGTTTAGCTAATTCATTACATCGACGAATCCCTATTAACCAGCTGTTATTATTAACCCTATTCACTTATTATTTCAATGAAATGCTAAGCATTATTTAAAAAATAATTATTATTTGCTTTACCTAAATTTTTATCCTTTGCCTTTGAAGATTAACACATCGAATACAGTTAGGAGCGTCCAGTTCAATTTGTATATTAGATCACTAAGTATCATCCATTCCAGTGCTTAGCCTTAGCACTTGAAGCAATTATCAGGAACTGGATAGAATTTAATTGCGTTGCAAACGCACTCAAAAAAAATAGGCTTCTTTTTTAAAGAAGCCTATTTTAAATTTGTTATTTTTTTATTTATTTCTTGTCAATTTTATAAAGTTTACCAGCATCTGTCAGCGCGTATATTGCACCATCTTTACCTTGAACAACTTCTCTGAAACGTTGGCCTTCTTTTGCTAAAAGTCTTTCTTCACCCACTACTTTATTGTTTTCAATGACTAATCGAGCAATGTGTGTGCTGCTTAATCCACCAATGAAAAGATTGTTTTTCCATTCAGGAATATTTGAACCGGTATAAAAAATCATTCCGCTTGGCGACAATACAGGATCCCAATAATATACAGGTTGCTCCATTCCTTCTTTTTGTTGAATCGGAGGATTACCTATTTCTTTACCATTGTATTCTATACCGTAAGTAATGGTTGGCCATCCATAATTTTTACCAGGTTTAACCAAGTTCAGTTCATCACCACCTCTTGGTCCAAATTCGGTATTCCATAAATCACCAGTTTCAGGATGTATAGCAATTCCTTGCACATTACGGTGACCATAACTTAATATTTCTGGACGAGCTTTGCTGTCTCCTTCATAAGGATTTCCTGCTACTGCTTTTCCATCTTTAGTAATTCTTACAATTTTACCTAATGCGGAGCTTAAATCTTGTGCTTGTGGTCTAGTTACGGCATCCGAACGTTCACCGGTGCTTACGATAAGGTTGCCATTTTGATCAAAAATAATCCGTCCACCATAGTGTAGTTTACCATCGTGAGAAGGCAATGCTTGATAAATGACCGTAGCACCTTCTATTGTTTTTTCGTCTGCTGCAAGTTTACCTTTAGCTACTGCAGTATGATTGCCACCGCTGCTTGCAGGTTCTGCAAATACCCAATAAACCATTCTATTGCTGCTGAAATCAGGATCTAATGCAATACCCAAAAGACCACCTTGACCTTGCGCATCAACTTTAGGCAAGCCTGTGATGGCTTCACTTAGCTGGCCAGTGGACGTGTCAACGATTTTAAAATTCCCAGCTTTCTCGGTAACTATTAGTCTTCCATCAGGTAGTACAGCAGCTGCCCAAGGACTTTTTAGACCTTCTGCAACGACTTTACCTTCAAAGGCTGTCGTTGTTTTAACTCCAGCTATTCTAGTTTGTCCAGCAAATGCAGGTTTGTAGGCACTGTTAGCAGGATTAGTTTCTACAGGAGCCAACTTAGTCGTGTCTTGTGTTTGTTTGCTACTGTCAGTTACCTCATTCCCATTGGTATTGGTGCCAGAACAGGCCACAAAGACTGTGGTTGCTGTGTAAAATAATACGTGGCTAATGTGTTTTTTCATCGTAGTGTTTTATTTATTAGATTCTATGTGTTATTGCTATTTATTAATTGAATTCTGGTCGTTTAGGGAAATTTGCAACATGTGCATACTTTGGTCCCAAGCTGATCACGGCCTCTTTCCATAGGTCCTCTCCATCCGAAATAAAGGTAAGGTCTATATTGAACGTATTGTGAACGGCCCAGGAATTATCCTTGATTTCCTTTTCCAATTGACCTGAACTCCATCCTGAATATCCTAAAAAAAGTTTTACTTCCTTGCTGCTGATTTGATTGGTGTTAATTAATGTTTTCAGTAAGTCAAAATCTCCTCCCCAGTAGAGATCATCCATAATATGATTTCCGCTTTGGAGTTTATCAAACGCCTTATGGATAAAGAATAAAGCATTACCCTCTACAGGCCCCCCAAAATTTAATGGAAAGGGTGTTCCATCCAGCTGATCAACAATATCTTGCAAAGTCAGCATGGATCGATGGTTTAGAATTAACCCGATAGAACCTTCCTGTGGGTCATGTTCACAGAGTAAAATAACCGATCGCTCAAAGTTTTGATCCAACATAAATGGTTCAGAAATGAGTAAACTTCCAGTCTTGGCCGTAAATTCGCTAAACATAATTGACTTTCTTAATAACCAAATTTATACAATTAAGTTTTCAATATAGATGTAAAATAGTAATAATTTTAATATCATTTTCTATAAAAAATGGATATTTGGTTAAGTTTGTAGCAAATAATAAATAACCATGTCCATCCTACATAAAGAAATTGCATCTATACGGCAGGATTATGCTTTAAGTAGCTTAAGTGAATCTGATGTTTTGCCTGATCCTATTCATCAATTTTCCAAATGGTTTCAAGAGGCGATGACCAGTGAGGTAACAGAACCTACGGCGATGGTATTATCTACTTGTGATCAGCAGGGGCGACCATCTTCAAGGGTGGTTTTATTGAAAGATATAAAACCCGAAGGACTCAGTTTTTTTACGAATTATGAAAGTCGTAAAGGGCAAGAACTCCTAGCTAATCCTTATGCTAGTGTATTGTTTTTTTGGCCTGAATTACAAAGGCAGGTGCGTATTGAAGCACAGGTAGAAAGATTAGCAGCCCTAGATTCGGATGCGTATTTTGCTATTCGACCCCGAGGAAGTCAAATAGGAGCAATCGCTTCCCCACAAAGTAGGCTATTAAAGGATAGAATGGAATTGGAGAATTTAGTTAAAGAAGTTGAAGATCGGTTTACAAACGAACAGCATATACCCAGACCTATTCATTGGGGAGGATTTTTATTAAGCCCTACTCGAGTAGAATTTTGGCAAGGTAGGAGTAGTCGATTGCATGATCGAGTAGTCTATGAAAAACAGGAAAGTACTTGGAAGATAATGCGTATAGCCCCATAAATATGATCGAAGAAATAAAGGATTTTATTATTAAACATTTACAGGACGATGCTGTGATAGCCTGTCAAGAAAATGGTTTACAAGCGGCAATTTATGTACATGAAAAAAAACTAGTCGAAATTTGTCAGCTACTAAGAGATGCGCCTAGGTATTATTTTGATTTTTTAGCCAATATTACGGCCGTAGACTTTTATCCTGAACCCTATTTCGAAGTGGTGTATCATCTAAGCTCCATCCCTTTTCAAAAACAGTTGACGTTGAAAGTGAAATTAGCATTCGATCGGGTAGAAGGCACGATGCCTGAACTGGATTCAGTAGCAGGGGTTTGGAGAACTGCAGATTGGCATGAGCGCGAAATTTTTGATTTAATGGGTATTTATTTTAGAAATCATCCAGATTTAAGAAGAATATTAATGCCTGATGATTGGCAAGGTTTTCCTTTGCGAAAAGATTACATTGATCCTGAAACCTATCACGACATCCCCGTAAAATAACATAATGAACGATATATATCAGCAAGGACTAAGAAATTATCAAGCTCGAATCGATGCGGTCTCCTCTCAAGAGATGGTGATCAATATGGGCCCACAACATCCTTCCACCCATGGAGTTCTCCGATTAGAGTTGATTACGGATGGAGAAATAGTGAAGGAGATTATTCCGCATTTGGGGTATTTACACCGGTGTTTTGATAAGCATGCCGAATCCATAAACTATACGAAAAGCATCCCATTTACCGATCGATTAGATTATTTATCGTCGATGAACAATAGCCATGCCTTTGTGATGGGGGTGGAAAGAATGCTTGGAATTGCGGATAAGATTCCAAAACGGGTGGAATATATCAGGGTGTTGGTTTGTGAATTAAACCGGATTGCTTCACACTTGATCGCCATTGGCACGTATGGTATAGATATTGGAGCGTTTACCCCATTTATGTGGTGTTTCAGAGATCGCGAACATATCATGAATATGCTGGAGTGGGCATCAGGGTCTAGGATGCTTTATAATTACATATGGATTGGAGGTTTGTTTTACGATATACCTGTCAATTTTGAACAACGCTGTTTGGAATTTATCCACTATTTTGAGCCTAAACTGGAGGAATTAGATCAATTACTATCTACGAATGCTATTTTTATTCAGCGTACAGCCAATATTGGCGTTTTGCCAGCTGATGTGGCAATCAACTATGGTTGTTCAGGACCGATGCTTCGTGCTTCTGGTGTAAAATGGGATTTGAGAAGAATTGATGGGTACTCTGTTTACCCAGAATTGGATTTTGAAATACCTGTGGGTCGTGGAGCAATGGGCGAATTGGGCGATTGTTGGGACCGTTATCAAGTACGTGTAGAAGAAGTTAAGGAATCTGTAAAAATCATAAAGCAATGTTTAGAGCGATTAAATTCCGATTACAAACGAACAATCGATTTTGACCCTCGTGGTTTAGTCCCTAAGAAAGTGAATTTAAAGGCTCAAGATTACTATGTGCGCGCTGAAAATCCGAAAGGAGAGTTAGGGTTTTATTTTGTGACAGCAGAGAAAACCGATATTCCTAGACGAGTTAAGGCTAGAGGACCTAGTTTCAACAACTTATCCGTATTATCAGAACTGGGTAAGGGGGTGTTGATCGCAGATTTGATTGCTATCTTAGGCTCACTTGATATTGTATTGGGCGAAGTGGACCGATAAGGGATTTTAAAAAACGCAAAAAAACGCAAAATTATTAGGAGATTTAATTATATTTCTTATCTTTGCTATCTCATAATTTAAGTTTATAATTGGTTAATAGTTAGGGAGGTAATTGCCAGATTACTTCCCTTTCTTTTTGCCTAAAATCTCGAATATACCCCATTTTAATAAGTTTAAGATAGTAATTCTTTGGATAATCATTTTCCTTGATCTTTAAAATTTAGCTTTATTATAAACTTATTTTGTCTAAAATAGCTTGATTTTACCTTTTGATGATTTGGCACCTAATACTGCGTTTTGTTGCGTTAGTTATAATTTGTGAATGATACAATAAAATTATCATTATAGTTTCCATTTATGGTAAATGCGGATAAATGTATGTTGTTTTAGTTTAATGAGACATTGCTTCTTACTCAGGTCGGACCTGCTGTTTTTTACACGTGGAAGCCTATTCGCAGTATAAATTTTATTAGTTCCAAATTAACTAAAGCAACATGTTCGACAGCACCATACGACGCTAGGATTTATTGGGTATTCGAGCGAATCTAACTTGGATCTTGTTCGCTTGTTTTCAAATGATCTCCATATGATCTGCATATGATCTCCGAACCATATCCGAATGAGAGCTGATTTTTCTCAGTCCTAGAAGCTCGGAATTGCAGTCTTGTCTAACAATTTTTACACAAGTAGTTGAGTGGGCTTAGCCGTTAAAAATGGAAAAATTTAAGATCGTATTCCTTGGTTAAATTTAAAAAAAAACGGAGAATCAAGATGTTATTCCTGATTCTCCAATAAATGGTTGTTCGTGCTTGTAAAGCTTAATTTTATTGTCCTTAGCGATTAATTGATCAATTCATATGGTTCAAAATCTTCTTCATAGTGGTTCCAGATAATTCGGGCAATGCGGCGCGTCAGTTCTTCCGCTTCATTTTGATTGGTCCAACGCTGATCCTTGTTGTTTTTAGTAAATACGGAAAATACAAAATCTCCATGAGGTGCATTCACTAATACGACTTCAGCTCTAGCTTCATTGACTGAGCCTGTTTTTGATATGCAATTGATATGTGCAGGAAATTGAGATAAGGATCGTTCATTATAATATTGATTTTTTAAAAAACGATACATTTTATCCGAAATGGCAGGAGATATAACCTTACCCAATCGGATGTATTCAAAAAGCTGAGCCATTTCTTTTGCTGTAGTTTGCCCCCAACCATATTTTTTCCAATCCAATTCCCTTCCTTTGGTTCTGGAGTTCACACGGGTATTGCTCAAGCCTAATTTATCCATCAATGGGTTAATTTCTAGTCCAGCTCCTGCTAATTCTTGACACCAAATGGACGCAACATTGTCACTGTAAGTCAGCATCAATGAAATCATCGTGGAGAGATCTGTTTGGGTGCTATCTTTATAAAATTGCATTAAGCCTGATCCTCCATAGGTTCTAGCGTCATCGTATAAGAACTTCTGATTTAAGGACAATTGCTTATCGTGAATTTTTTGAAAGACACCAACTAGTAGTGGAACTTTGACAATACTTGCCGTGGGGAAAATGCTGTCTGCCATAATATTTACCTCTTTCTGAGATTTGAGGTGTTTTACATATATTCCGATATCTCCTTTAAACCCTGTGATTTCTTTATGGAGTTTATCGCTTAATTTTTTATCTGTTTTTTGAGCATTACTGCTTATTGCAATAAGATTAAATAATAATGTTATTAAGATAATATTTTTCATAAAAATGCATTAACTTTAAAGGTATTCGAAGGTAAGTAAAGATTATTTAAAAATAAATACGATGGATTTATATATGCTCGTACTTGGTGGGAAGCCAGAAGGAAGATTTACAGAACAACATGATGTCTATTTTGGAATTGCGGATGAATTGAAAGAATTAGTCCCTGATCTATATAGGTTTTGGCCAGAATTGGAAGGAAAAATGCATATTGATTCTTGGCGAAAAGTACAATATGTTGCTAATTATCGGATTAAAATTTTACCAAAGGGGACCCAACAACAACAACATACGCAGAAATTGTTTTTTGTAAATCTAGGAGGATATAAACCAGCAGATATGGAAGAATATCATTATAAGCAGTTGGTTGTTGCAAAGGATTTGGCTGAGGCGAGCAAAATAGCAAAGGAGACTACCTTTTGGAAACACCATGTATCTTCACACATAGATGATAAATACGGTATTGATGTCGACGACATCTATCCAGTTGAGGAACTATTGTATGAGGGAATTAAATCTAAATTTGAAATTCAATTAGTTGAAGATCCGGAAGGAGTCATGGAAGATAAATTGGAAATTGGATATTTGAAAATAAGTAAACTATTGGCACCGGCATAAGACCAAGGTATGCTGTTAAATCTGAAGGAGATTAAAAATTTGTAGCTATAAAAATGGGTTAGTAAGCTAATTTAATAATTAGCATTTCTAACCCATTTTATATATCTATTATTTCATTAAACCTAATTTTTAGGTCCACTGAAGCTTTTATTTTTTAGACAATTTTTTGAATGCAGCATAGGACTCTAATATATGCGAAGTCAAGTCTTCCGGTTGTGCCTGTTTAATAAACGTATACGATGGTCTGTATTTGCTTTTAAATAAAGCCAAATCGGATGAGTTTAGAGGGACTAATGCTAAGATTTTCTGATCTGTAAAAACGCGATCTACAAAGCGAGATTCTTGCTCTAAAACAAGTATTTGAATGGAATTTCGAGCCTGTTTTGCAGATTGACCAAATAACCGGGATGGAGAAACTCGTAGTCCACCTCTTTGTTGGCTAGTTTCCACAGATTTACTGTTGTTTTTTGCTCTTTCAATTTCTCTTGATAGTCGGCTATCGGTAATTTTAGTAACGACCACCTCGTCAATTTGAATGGTGCTTTTATCTCGGATTAAATAAATATAACGTAATCCATCTTGGTAGATAAAAGCCGTATCTCGATCATATCCTCGAACAGCGAAAGCGAGATAATCACTAACCTGTCCTGGAATCGTGAAATTACCCTCCGTATCGCTATTGACTTCTTGTTGGGTTCTAAGATTGGTGATCTTCACCGAAGATACGCGTTTACTGTTTTCTAAATCTAAAATAACACCCTTAATTTCTTGGGCGATAGCCATGTTCATGAGTATTGCAATAAACAAGAACGAGGCAAATATATATAGGTATTTTCTCATGATCTATTTGGAAATCCACACGTTGTTCTCCGGATTAATATCAGGATATACTTGATCAGGATCTATAATTACATTTGTTAGTTTTTCAGTACTTTTTAAAACGAATTTCCAGGTACTGTTTCTTTCCCAAACTTCCACTGGAAGTTTATGTCTTATTTTCTTACCAGAGGCAGTGGTTGCTTCGATGACCACTGGCATTGGCATTTTTTGTAAATTGCTTAGGCTGATGATGGCTCCTTTAGCAGGGTCCAATTCTACATAACTTACATCATCAATGGCTTGATCGAGCGCCCAGTTGTTGATAATCCAAGATCTCCAAAACCAATTTAAATTTTCTCCAGTTTCATTTTCTATGACACGGAAAAAATCGTGTGGGGTAGGATGTTTATAAGCCCAATAATCTACATACTTACGGAAGGCAGCATCAAATCGTTCTGCACCTAATACCTCATCTCGGAGTATACGTAATGCAAATCCAGGTTTGTAATAAGCTAAATAGCCAATATTACGCTCCTTCATACCTTGAGGGCTACTATAAATAGGTTCTAGTAAGGGATTCATTAAACTCATAGCCATCGCATTGGCATTGCCCATTTTGCGGTGGTACTCTCCTTTATTAAAGGCTTCAGTAGATAAGTCATTTATAAAGGTGGTAAAACCTTCATCCATCCAAGCATATAAACGTTCATTGGAACCTACAATCATTGGAAACCAAATATGTCCAAATTCATGATCTGTAACGCCCCATAAACTTCCAGCTTTGGCTTTGCTTCCACAAAATACGATGGCAGGGTATTCCATGCCTCCTACATTGGATGCAACATTAATTGCTACAGGGTAGGGGTATTCCATCCATTTTTTAGAATAATATTCTACAGATGCTTTCGTATATTCTGTAGATCGTTCCCAAGCATTTCCACCATTGCTTTCTTTGGGATAAGCAGACATGGCTAATGATTTTTTACCACTTGGAAGGTTTATCTGGGCAGCATCAATAATAAAGGCTTTGGAAGATGCCCAAGCTACATCGCGGCTGTTGCTTAATTTGTATTTCCAGGTTAAGGTACTTTTGTTAGGTCTAGAATTGCTATTTGTTACCTCTTCTTGCGCACGAATGATAACTGTTTGATCCGAAGATTTTGCTTTATTATACCGATCCAATTGTTCCTTAGTCCATACTTCCTGTGGATTTAACAATTCTCCACCCATAACCACAATATGGTTTGCTGGAGCTGTAATTTCAACGTTGAAATCCCCGTATTCTAAGTAAAATTCACCCGGCCCTGTATATGGCAGGCTGTTCCAGCCTGATATATCGTCGTAAACCGAAACTTTTGGGTACCATTGAGCGATGGAATAGATATCGCCATTGGAAGTCGTTAAAATTCCTGTTCTGTCTGCCCCATGCTTTGGAACAGTATAGGAAAAATCTATACTGAATGTAGTTTTACCACCGTTTGCAGCTAAAGGGCTCGGCAAATCTATACGCATACGGGTATCATGGATTTTATTTTGTAAATCCTTTCCTGCAGCATCCAATACGTTACTTATTTGATACCCACCAGCAAAGTCATCGCCGGCATCGCCATATCGACTATTTGTTAATGGAACCACTGCTTGACCAATCGAATTTGGATGAAATAAGTTTTGTTCAAGTTGTAACCAAATAAAATCCAACACATCGGGACTATTGTTGGTATAAGAAATCTTAACGGTTCCTTTTACTTCATGAGTCTGATCGTTCAAACTTACCTTAATATCATAGTTAGCTGCATTTTGCCAATATTGATGGCCAGGTTTGCCGGAGGCTGAGCGGTAAGGATTGCCATTTTGGGTATAAAAACCTGGGGCAAATGCTGCTTTATAATCGTAAAGACTTTCTGTTTTGTTTTGTGCAGACACCTGACTAAAGAAGGTTGCTTGAACAATAAGGGCTGCTAGCGTAGCTTTTAAAATCATTTTCTTCATCGGCTATTTAAATTTAGTAAGGTATTCTTCTTCATTAAAACCTAGTAATAGGCCTTTGTTGGTTTCGATTAATGGTCTTTTAATCATAGAATTATTAGTTAATAAAACTGCATTTGCAGATTGAGCATCTACCACAGAAAGTTGTTCCTCCGAACTAAGTTTTTTCCATGTAGTCCCTTTTTTATTGACTAAGGATTCCCAAGGGAGAGATTTTTGCCATTCTGTTAATTTTTCGAGGGTGGCTGGTTCTTTTTTATAATCATGAAAAACAAAATTGATGTTATTTTCTTGCAGCCAGTCCAATGCTTTTTTTACTGTGTTACAATTTTTTATACCGTAAACTTGTACCATATGTTTAGAAACAATTATTGTGAAAAGAGAACTAAAGATATTAAAAATAATAATTACCTCCCTGATATTAACTTTTGAATGCTAATTTTTAATAGTGTATTTTTTACACTATATTTCTTTCAGTAAATAAAAAAGTTTATCTTTATTTCCATTAATGAAAATTTAGAAAGAATAAACTATGAGCCTAAAAGATTTCAAAGGTGTATTAACAGGGGATCAAGTACAAGAATTGTTCGAGTTAGCTAAACAGCATAAATTTGCTTTACCAGCAGTTAATGTTATTGGTACCAACTCTATAAATGCGGTGTTAGAAACGGCAAAAGCGGTTAATTCACCAGTAATTGTTCAATTGTCCAATGGTGGAGCCCAATTTTATGCGGGAAAAACATTAAATAATGATGGTTTAAAAGCATGTATTTTAGGCGCAGTTTCCGCTGCACATCATGTTCATTTATTAGCTGAGCATTATGGTGTTGCTGTTATTTTACATACGGATCACGCAGCGAAAAAATTGTTACCTTGGATTGATGGTCTTTTAGATGCAGGAGAGAAATTTTTTGCACAACATGGTAAGCCATTATTTTCTTCACATATGCTTGATTTATCCGAAGAGCCGATAGAAGAAAATATTGAAATTTCTAAAAAGTACTTAGAGCGCATGAAACCTTTAGGAATGACTGTGGAGATCGAATTAGGTGTGACTGGTGGAGAAGAGGATGGGGTGGATAACTCGGATGTAGACAGTTCTAAATTGTATACACAACCGGAAGAAGTAGCCTATGCTTTTGAAGAACTATCTCAAGTATCTGATAAATTTACGGTTGCTGCTGCATTTGGTAATGTACACGGAGTTTACAAACCAGGAAATGTAAAATTACAACCTGTTATTTTACATAATTCACAAGAATTTATTCGTTCAAAATTCGGCTTAACTGCGGAAAAACCTGTTAATTTTGTGTTTCACGGTGGTTCGGGATCTTCTGCTGAAGAAATCGAAGAAGCTATTTCTTATGGAGCCATTAAAATGAATATCGATACGGATATGCAATGGGCTTTCTGGGATGGAGTAAGAGGATATGAAGCGAAAAATCGCGATTATTTACAAGCTCAAATTGGTAATCCAGAAGGATCTGACTCTCCTAACAAAAAATATTATGATCCACGTGTTTGGTTACGTAAAGGAGAAGAGGCTTTTGTTACTCGTTTGAAACAAGCTTTTGAAGAATTGAACGCAATTGATATCAATAGCAAATTGTAATTAGAACAACTTTTTCAATATAAAGAGATAAAGAGATGCTATAACAAGCATCTCTTTTTTTGTTCCGATCATTTAAGGTTAGCAGATCGCACGAAAGGTGTAGCGGTGAACGATGAGTTGGAAATCCGCATTATCTGGAAGTATGAACTTGGATGATGTTGCCTAGTTAAAGAAACGAGGAATGCATGCTTAAAATTGCAGGAAAGATAGCGCCCATAAGAATATCAATTGTAGGTAAATTATCCCTTTAATTGTGCTTAAGATCATTTTATTTATCAGTAATAATGCTTATACTTACATAAAGTGATATGAATAGCAGATACGATGTTTAAGGAGCGATTTATTTCTTATTTGAAGTTTGAAAAGCGGTATTCTAATCATACCTTATTAGCGTATGAGAAAGATATCGATAGTTTGCTTTTGTTTTCAGAGGCTGAACACATGGAATTTTCTACAATAGATTATAAATTTCTTAGGTATTTTTTTGCCAGCTTAAAAGAACAAGGTATGTCTTCAAGGTCAGTAAACCGATGCATATCATCTATTAAATCATTTTATAAATTCTTATTGCGCGAAGGACTGTTGCAGGAGAATCCAGTATCGCTCATTAAAGCGATGAAAACTCCGAAAAAATTGCCTGTGGTAGTTGAAAAAGAAAAACTCGTTCAATTGTTAGAACAAATGGATCAGCAATTGGAAAGTTTTGAAGACATGAGGGACTTTGTTGTCATAGAGTTGCTATTTGGTACTGGAGTTCGATTGGCGGAATTGTTAAAAATAAGAGAAATAGATATTGATTTTTATAATAAAAAAATACTTATATTCGGTAAACGCAACAAAGAACGTTTTGTGCCAATTCATATAACCTTAGTTGAAGAACTTAAAAAATATATCAATCAAAAAAAAGAACAACAATTTCAAAACATTTCCCCTTATTTGGTCGTTACCAAAGAAGGGAAACCTGCCTATCCAAAATTAATAGCACGGATAGTCGAGAAATATTTAAGCATGATTACCTCGCAAAAAAAACGTAGTCCACATGTGCTGAGGCACACATTTGCAACATCATTATTGGACAATGGAGCGGATTTAAATGCAATTAAAGAATTATTAGGACATGCTGGATTAGCGGCTACCCAAGTGTATACCCATAATTCAGCGGAGCGATTGAAATCTATTTATAAACAAGCCCATCCAAAGGCTTAAAAAAGGAGGAAAAATGAACATTACAGTGCAATCAATTAAATTTACTGCTGACCGCAAATTAATCGAGTTCATTAAAAAAAGAACTGAAAAATTAAATCAGTTTTTAGACAACATTATTGAAGGCGTATGTTATTTGAGGTTAGAAAATGTAGAAGATGAGTCCAACAAGGTAGTAGAATTAAAATTTAATGTTCCAGGAAATCAATTATTTGCGAAAGCACAGGCCAAAAGCTTTGAAGAAGCTACAGATTTAGCTATTGAATCCATCCGTAGACAAATTAATAAACACAAAACAAAGACACGAGAACCAATTAGTCATCATAAAGAAATATTAAATCAAGAGGATGAGTTTTAGACCTCTGAAAAATTATACTGAAAAGGTACTCCATCTGGGTACCTTTTTTTTTTAAAGGTAATTTTGGATTAGGAAGCACATGCGCTTGTAATTTTATTAAAATATTGATGTTTTTTATTTGGATTAATTCTTAACAATATTTAGATTTGTTCCAAATTAAAAGAAGACCCGATGATTTGTCCATTAGCAAGTTTTGATGAAGTGTTTTTGAATGAAGCTGGTGCTGTATATCAATGCAGTAGAAAAAACTGTTATTGGTTGGAATTTAAAGGTATTACCAGTTCATTTAAATTACGTGATTTCTTCTTGTTCAAAAAGAGAATTGACGCGATTGATATTGAGCAAATGTTGATTAATTCAGATAGGACTTTTGATTTTGAAATTATTATGCCTTTTCGCTCGGAAAGCATTTTTTTGTTAACAGTTGAAGATATTTTGAAATTAAGAGAAGTATTGGCTGGGGCAAAATTCATGATTGAATTGAATAGCCAAGTGCAAGCGTGCCTAAAATCCAACTACTTGTTAGCTTGTTAACCCTTTTTTGTAATTATACTGATTCTAAATAGTTTATAAAGTTATTTCCTAATTTAGACTGAATTCGTATAGCAATTAATTCATTTATTCCAATAAATTTTAATGTACCTTTGTATTACAGGAAACGAAGAAGATATCCTGTTAATGGTATTATCATAAATAAGCAATAACATGAAAGATCTATTAAAATTAAAAACATCAATTTCAGAAGAAATTGAAAATATATTAAATGCCCAAGTTAAAGTTGAAGCACATTCATCAGCAATCTATTTAGCGATGTCTGCATGGTGTGATGACCAAGGTTTGGATAATGCGGCAGATTTCTTTGCAAAGCAATCGGATGAAGAAAGAGCTCATATGTTGAAAATCTTCAACTATATTTCAGCGCGCGGTGGTCGTTCTATTTCTCCTGAAGTTTCCAATGTGCCTGTGGATTTTGAATCCTTCAGAGGCGTTTTTGAACAAGCTTTAGCGCAAGAAATGTTTGTTACCGAGCAGTTCAACAAAATCGCTGATCGTTGTATGGCGAATAAAGATTTTGTAACTTTTAACTTCTTACAATGGTTCTTAGCGGAACAAGTAGAAGAGGAATATGTATGCCGTCGCATCTTAGAATTGTTTGATGTTATTGGAGAAGAAGGAACAGGAAAATGGGAAATTGACCGTCACTTAGTGAAAGTAAAATTTGCTGGAGAGTAATAATTTCTCTTGAATCATAAAAAACGGGCTAAAGATTAAATTTAGCCCGTTTTTTTTATACAATTATTTTTAGTTTAAACGTTTTAATGTTAAATTTCAGTTATTGTAATTTAATATGAGTTTAAATAAACAGGTAAATTAAATTTTAGGTGCGATACGTCTACCCTTGTTTGCTAATTTTAATATTAACCACTATTGGTTATGGGCAAGTTTATGCCCAAAAATTAAATAGGATTGAAGGGATTGTAGTAGACTCATTGGGTGTTGGATTGAAAGGGGCTTCTGTTCGCTTAGTCAGTTCTTTAGATACAGTTTCGGTACTTACGAATGAACATGGATTTTATACCTTATCCAAAATTAAAAGTCGTAATGTAAGTGTTACCTACAGTATGCTAGGCTATCAGATTATTAATAAACTGATTACCATAAATCTATTGACAGATCATGTGTATGTTCCTCGCGTAAAATTACTTCCTCATACCCATTTAATTCCTGAAGTCCGAATATTGAAGATTATACCAATCATCCAAAAAGGAGATACCACTATTTATAACATGAAGGCATTTAATTATGAGAAAAATGCCATGTTAGAACAAGCGCTCAAGAATTTACCTGGTTTCCGGATACTACGCGATGGCACGACTTATTATAATGGTCAAGTGATTGCAGGTGTGCAAGTAGATAGTAAAAAGTTTTTTAACGGTGATTTATTGACTGCCACGCGCAATTTACCCGCTGATTTTGTTAAAAAAATTGAAGTAATTGATTACTATGGTGATGTTTCGGAAGAGAAGGGGATAAAGAATACCGAACCAGAAAAGATAATCAATATCATCTTAGAAGATAATAGAAAAGAAATAACTTTTGGACAAGCCACTATAGGCTCAGGCACAAGAGATCGGTATCTGGGCAGCTTGGGGGTTAATAAATTTAATAATGGGCAAGAGATGTCCATTATAGCCTCTGTGAACAATACCAATACGAGTTTATTTACCTTTGGTTCTCCCAACGGTACAGGGGGGAGAAACTCGGCTATAGGAGATATTGGTGATTTTTCCGATCAATCCGATGGCTTAAATAAATTATCCTCTTTAGGAATTAGTTTCTCAGACAGTATAGGCAGGTTTATTACCATAAGCGGAGGCTATACTTATCAGAGCAAACAAAATACAACAGAAGGTAATTCCTTGTTAACCTCGTCTTATTTGGGGTATAAAATTCGTAAATCCGAAGATTTCCTCCGAAAGTCTCATGATAATTCTCATAAATTGAATTTTGAGATTAATTCGAAATTTAAAAATCAAGATATACTGAAGATCGTACCAACGCTGACGTATAATAATTTTATAAATTACAATTTAAAGTCAACAAATCTAAGAAACTATAGAATTCAAGAATTTGGAAATAATTTGGATACTTCGGTAGTTAATACACCGAATGCGGAAATGACTGTGTTGTATTCCAAATATTTTCAAAAGCCCGGTCGTAAGTTAATAGGAGAGATGAAATTCAATTTCCAATCGATGGGTAAGGATGAAAGTGTAACGGAGAACTTTTTGATTTATGATTCGACTGGATTGAATCCCCTAGTGAATGTGTTTAATCAACGACAATTGTTGGATACTAGAAATGAAATGAGCGCTTATAAAGCTTCAATGTCTTATGTGGAGCCATTTTTGAAACATAGTCTATTGGAAATATTATATGATTTTGATATCACCAACATTTCGGCGGTTCGGATGGTAAGGGATCCTTTTCGATTGGATGAAGGACCAATAGATTCTTTGGGTGTAAATTATTCCTACCAATTCCGAAGTAATAAAACTGGACTTAATTATCAGTATGAACCAAATGATTTGTTTCGGGTCAATATGGGATTAACCGTTCAGCCAATTAATTTATCTGGCAGTGTAAAGGGGGATTCTATACAGTATACGTATAACAATGTGAATCTAGTGCCTTCTGTCAATTTGAAGTATAGGCTGAATAAGGATTTGGATATGGAGGTGAATTATTTAGGCCGTAATTCGCAGCCTAATTTCTACCATATTATCCCCATAAGGGATAATTCAAAATCCAGGGATATTGTTGTCGGTAACCCATATTTAAAAGCAGAATTTAATAATCGAATTTCCTTATTGTTTAGGAAATTAGTCCCTAATAGAGCGCAATATTTTCAAACGAATTTGGCTTATACATTTATCAATAATAAAATCGTGACTTCAAAGCGTGCGGTATCGAATGAAACGATTCAAGAAACCACCTTTGAAAATACTGATGGTTATTATGATGTCAAATGGTATTATTTTTTCAATACGCCATTTGTTAATGATGATTTCCAATTGGAATTGTCAGGTAATGTGGATTATTATAACAATATTTCTTTTATTAACACCTTGAAAAGCAGTACGAAACAAGTGTTATTTAATCAAAATGTTACGCTGAAATATACTTGGAACGAGTATTTTGAATCGGTATTCAATACGAATTACTTCCTGAATAAAGCTGTTTATGAATTGCCTTACCGCAATGAGATTGAAGCACATTCGTATTTATTAAGTTTGGGTTCCAAAGGATATATTAGTGAGCGACTCATCTTAGGCGCGGAGATGTCGCAGAAGTTTTACCGTGGATATGCGAGTGAATTGACAGATGTGAGTCCATCTATTATCAACACCTATATCGAATACAACTTTTTGAAAAATAATATGGCCATGTTCAGGTTGCAATGTTATGATCTATTGGATCAAAATAAAAACGTAGGAGTCTTTACGGAGTATATAGGAAATGATATTATAGAGTCTAGAAATAATCGTTTAGGAAGATACCTGATGCTCAGTTTAAATTTACGCCTGCAGACTTACCCCAATAAACGATGATGAAAGCCGCAATTATAACGCAATTTGGAGGCCCAGAAGTATTTCGTATTGAAAATAGATCGACTCCAGTACCTAAGCCATTTGAAGTATTAATTGAAGTGAAAGCAGCAGGGATTAATCGACCGGATGTATTTCAACGCAAAGGAAATTATCCTGCACCTGCTGAGGTTGATGCCTCAATTCCAGGATTGGAGGTTTCAGGTGTTGTGGTAGCTTTGGGCAATGAGGTTCAAAAATTTCAATTAGGGGATGAGGTAATGGCTCTTATCGCTGGTGGAGGTTATGCAACAATGGTTTGTGCCGCAGAAGTTTGTTGTATTCAAAAGCCAGCAAATTTAAGTTTTATAGAGGCAGCGGCCTTACCAGAGAATGTATACACCGTTTGGAATAATCTTTTTCAAAGGGGGCAATTAGTAGCTGGAGAATCTGTATTGATTCATGGCGGTGCAGGCGGTATTGGGACCATAGCGATTCAATTGGCGAAACAATTTGGAGCAAGGGTATATACTACGGTTGGAAGTCCAGAGAAAATGGAATTGGTTCGATCTTTAGGAGCAGATGATATTTTAGATTATAAAAAGGATGATTTTGAAATAGCCTGGAAATCGAATAAAATTGATCTAGTGTTGGATAGCATTGCTGGGGAGTATTTTAATAAGCATATCAATATCTTGAATGAAGATGGCCGATTGATTCATATCAATGCCGTAGAAGGGGGTAAAGTAGCGTTAAACCTATTTAAAATGATGCAAAAGAGAATTTTGATAACAGGTTCTACATTAAGATCAAGAGATTTACAATTTAAAGCTTTGCTTACTAGGGCTATCGAACTGGAAGTGATACCCTTAATATTAGAAAATAAAATCAAACCAATTATCCGTGAAATATTTGCACTTGAGGATGTAGTAGAGGCTCATTTTAGTTTTGAAAAAGCCGAACATTATGGTAAAATAGTACTTACAAATATAAGCTAAATACTTTTAGCATTCTTCGTGTAATATTTTATATATATATTTATAATTCATATAATATTGATATAACCTATTTAGTAAACTATGAACTTAAAATTTATTACAACAGCAATTTTGGTTGCTGGAAGTATATTTACTAGCTATGCGCAGAAAATTGGTAAGGTAGAAAAGCCAATTGATCTGGTAAGTACTTTAGTTGGGACTCAATCAACTTACTTTCTATCTAGTGGAAATACTTATCCGGCGATTGCATTACCGTGGGGGATGAATTTTTGGAGTCCTCAAACGGGTAAGATGGGCGATGGTTGGATGTACTCGTACACCGAAGAAAAGTTGCGTGGAATCAAACAAACGCATCAGCCTTCTCCTTGGATGAATGATTATGGTCAATTTTCTATTATGGCCATGGTAGATAATAAAACTTTTGATCAAGATAAACGATCAAGTTATTTTTCCCACAAAGCAGAAATTGCAAAACCACATTATTATTCTGTTTATTTAGCGGATTACGATACGAAAGTTGAAGTTACACCAACCGAACGAGCTTCCTATTTTCGCTTTACTTTTCCAAAGACCGACAAAGCCTATGTATTAATCGATGCATTTGATAAAGGTTCTTTTGTAGAGGTTCTTCCGAAGGAGCAAAAAATCATTGGATATACCACCAAAAACAGTGGAGGAGTACCTAGTAACTTTAAAAACTATTTTGTTCTTCAATTTGACCGTCCATTTGCTAATGTTTCAACATTTGCAGATTCTGTACTAACCGATGGTAGATATGTTGTAAAAGCAGATCATGTGGGCGCTATAGTTGGATTTCAAACTGCAAAAGCAGGTGAACAAATCTTAGTAAAAGTAGCTTCTTCATTTATCGATAGAGCACAGGCAGATTTAAACTTGAAAGAGTTGGATGGCGTAACCTTCGACCAACAAGTGAGCAAAGGTGAAGCTATTTGGAATAAAGAATTAGGAAAAATTGAAATTGAGGGTGGAACAATTGATCAAATGAGAATTTTTTATTCTTGCTTATACCGATCCTTATTATTCCCTAGGATGTTTTATGAGATCAATGCCCAAGGTGAAGTAGTACATTACTCGCCCTACAATGGTCAAGTTCTTCCTGGCTATATGTTTACGGATACCGGATTTTGGGATACTTTCAGATGTTTATTTCCATTCTTAAATCTAATGTATCCGGAGATGAATGAAAAGATGCAAGAAGGGTTGGCGAATGCGTATCGTGAAGGCGGCTGGTTGCCTGAATGGGCAAGTCCTGGTTATCGTAATATCATGGTAGGTAATAATTCGGCCTCTGTAGTGTCGGATGCTTGGATTAAAGGTGTACGCTCGAAAGATATTGAGGTTTTATACGAAGCAGTGAAAAAGGGCTCTAAAAATGCTGGTCCTATTACGGCAGTGGGTAGAGCAGGAGCGGAATATTACAACGAGTTGGGTTATGTACCATACGATGTTAAAATAAATGAAAATGCAGCAAGATCTTTGGAATATGCTTATGATGACTTTTCCATTTATCAATTGGCAAAATCACTGAATAAGCCTACTGAAGATTTAAGCTTTTATAAAAATCGTTCTTACAATTACCAAAAGCTATTTGATCCTGCTACAGGATTGATGCGAGGTAAAAACAAAGATGGTCAATTTATGAAACCATTTAATCCTTTCAAATGGGGAGATGCATTTACCGAAGGTAATAGCTGGCATTATAGCTGGTCTGTATTCCAAGATGTTGAAGGATTAGCTAAACTAATGGGTGGTCATGCCGCTATGGAAATCAAATTAGATTCTGTATTTACACTACCTCCAGTATTTGATGATGGGTATTATGGATTTCCAATTCACGAAATCCGTGAAATGCAAATTGCCAATATGGGGCAGTATGCACATGGTAACCAACCTATTCAGCACATGATTTATTTATATAATCATGTTTCTGCACCTTGGAAAACGCAATATTGGGTAAGAGAAACGATGAATCGTATGTATTCACCTAATCCTGATGGTTATTGTGGGGATGAGGACAACGGACAAACTTCAGCTTGGTATGTTTTTTCTGCTCTTGGATTTTATCCAGTTACTCCAGCAACGGATGAATATGTGATAGGTTCTCCAATATTTGATAAAGTAACCTTAAACTTAAGTAATGGTAAGAAAGTAACATTAGAAACCAAGAATAACTCCGATAAAAACAGGTATATTCAATCGGCCAAATTCAATGGTAAAAGCTTTACCAAAAACTATTTAAGTCATAGTGCTATGGTGAAAGGTGCAAATATCCAATTTGATATGGGAGCAACTCCTAATAAACAAAGAGGTGTAAGTAAGGGTGATTTACCTTACTCGTTAAGTAAAGACGATAAGTAATCTTTATATCTTATAACATAAAAAGGGTCGTGTTGTTAAACACGACCCTTTTTATGTTATGAATAAAAAAGAAGGATATCTTTTCCTGTTTTTAGTGCACAAAAAAAGCTTGAATAGGATTCAAGCTTATAAAAAAGATTAAAACGTTTATATGCCCCTCCATAAAAGAACTTATGATTCGTTTTAAGAGATGATTCTAAGCGAAGGTATGATTTAATAAAAAATTAAAAATCATCATCTTCATCGTCAAAATCATCGTATTCGCCTATAGAATCGATTTCATCGAGACCAAAGTTATCATCATCTTCAAATGCGTCATCAGTATCATCATCAGGACCATTGAAGTTGAGCACTTTTTCATCAACCATTACATCAGTTTCAATTTCTTGGATATTTGCCATGTTATAATAGAAATAAATTATGTTTGTAATGTAAAATTATACAAGAAAATTCAATTGCTAAATATTTTTTTTAAATTTTTAATATTTGAAAATTGCAAATAAATTAGTGATTTTATTCAATGATTTCTCCAATTGTATTTTCTTCAGAAACGATATCTTTGAGTTGAGGAAGATCCTTCGTGCTCGACAGTCCAAAATGCAGCATAAACTGCGTACTTGTGGCATACAATAGAGGTTTTCCTAGGCTGTCGGCCTTTCCAGTAATTTGAATCATTCCTTTTTCTAAAAGCCTTTGAATCGAATAATCGCAATTAACGCCACGAATTTGTTCTATTTCTAGTTTCGTTATAGGTTGTCTATAAGCGATGATGGCTAAGGTTTCTAATGCAGCCTGACTTAATTTCTTCTTGTCTTTATGTTGTTGCAATTGATTAATCGCAGGATGATACGCCGCTTTAGTTAAAAACTGATAATGATCATTGATATTGACCAATTGCAGGACAAAATCATCGGTATCATATTTTTCTTTTATTTTATCAATAAAGCCCTGCAATTCATTTTTCTGAATTTCTATAGCAAGGCTGTCTTGTAAAACTTCTCTTAAATCTTTCAAGCTAATACCCTCTGCGGAGGCATAAATAATCGCTTCTATATGACGAATGATATCTTTCAATGCTACTTATTAATAATTAATAACCTGTTCCTCCATGAGGCTAGGGATTTCACGAAATTGGTAGGTTTGTGTTCTTAACTGAGGTTCAAATCCAGCTTCTGAAATAGCGTCTTGAATAGACTTGGATGTAAACCGATGCGGAGCACCAGCTGCAGATACCACATTTTCTTCAATCATGATGGATCCAAAATCATTTGCTCCAGCATGCAAACATATCTGTGCTGTTTGTTTACCAACTGTAAGCCAAGAAGCCTGAATATTTTTGATGTTTGGTAACATTATGCGACTCAAAGCAATCATTCGGATATATTCATCGGCAGTCACGTTGTTAGTTATGCCACGAAGTCTTTTAAGCAAGGTGCCATCGTCTTGGAATGGCCATGGAATAAATGCGACGAAACCATAATGATCTGCTGGTTTTTCAGATTGAACTTCACGTATCCAAACCAAGTGTTCAAATCGTTCTTCTATGGTTTCTATATGGCCAAACATCATCGTTGCCGAAGTAGGAAGATTGATTTTATGCGCTGCACGCATAACATCCAACCATTCTTGCCCGCCACATTTACCTTTTGAGATTAAACGACGAACTCGATCATTTAATATTTCAGCGCCTGCACCAGGTAATGAATCAAGTCCAGCCTCTTTCATTGCTGTCAGCACATCCAAATGACTCATACCTTCTAATTTTGACACATGGGCAATTTCAGGAGGCCCTAGGGAATGTAGCTTTAAGGTTGGATATAATTCCTTAAGTTGTTTAAATAGGTTGCAATAGAAGTCTAATCCAAGATCCGGATGATGACCTCCTTGTAAGAGCAATTGATCACCACCAAATTTAAATGTTTCTTCTATTTTTTGTTTATAAGTTTCTAGATCAGTAATATAACTATCTTCATGTCCAGGACGACGGAAGAAATTGCAAAACTTACAATTTGCAATACAGACATTGGTGGTATTGACATTGCGGTCAATTTGCCAAGTCACTTTACCATGTGGGACTTGAATTTTTCTTAATTCATTAGCCACAAATACCAAATCGGCAGTTGCTGCTTCATGATATAAAAATATACCTTCCTCTTTACTTAGGAATTCAAAGTTTAGAGCTCGTTTTAATAAATTGTTCACATCCATCTATTGACAAAGATACGTAGGTTTTTATGAAAAGTAAAGCATTATACCTGGGAGTAATTCATAAGCTATTTTTGAGAATATATCCGCTGATTTAAGGATTTAAATAAACTTTATGTCTAGACGTTAAAAATTATTTTTTCAAATTGAAGGCAAATGATAATTGCCAAAAGATAGAATTTTTGGAGTTCCTTAACCGTAAAAAGTATCGTAAATAAACCCTCAACTGTTATTTGTTTAAAATATGTAATAATCAATACATTAAGATTTAAATATTTTACATTTTAGTAAACAATCTTTTAGGAAATGCATTGTAATTATAAGTATATTTAATAGGAAAACTAATTAGGAAGATATGCATTCAGAAACTATACATGTGGAGCGGACTTATCCGATAAATGCAACCAAATTATGGCAAGCATTGACCAATAAGCAAAATATGAAAGAATGGTTCTATGAGATTCCTAATTTCACTACAGAAGTGGGGGGTGAATTTGAATTTTTTAAACACAATCAACAACAAAACACCCTTTATCAATGCCAAGTAATTGAAATAATTCCTGTCGAACTATTTAAATTTACTTGGAGGCATCCGAAGCAAAGTGCAGGGACATCCATTATTACTTGGCGTTTGATTCCTCGTCGAGGTGCTACAACACTACACCTGACTCATGAAGGGCTAGAAAACTTCAAAGATGCCGGAGAGCATTTTACTCAAGATAATTTTGAATTAGGTTGGGAACGAATCCTTGGGGATCAACTTTCTAAATATATAGATCGTCTCAACAATACTAGATAATGCTTGCTCATTTAGATCACTCTATTAAGTAATCAAACAATTTTTCATTTCTTTAGTGGATTTTATCAGATTAGATTAAATTTGGGCTGTCGCTAAAAATTCTTACCTAGCCACACAATAACTAAATTTAATCTATGAGATCCATTTTTTCCAGTTTATATGTTCAAGTGATTTTAGGAATCCTTATTGGGATTTTTTGTGGTGTCTTTTATCCTGATTTTGCTATTCAATTAAAACCATTGGGAGATGGGTTTATTAAATTGATCAAGATGCTGATCGCTCCATTGATTTTTAGTTCCATAGTCGTCGGAATTGCAGGCATGCAAGACATTAAAAAAGTTGGAAAAATTGGTTTAAGCGCTATAATATATTTTGAAATCATGACCACGATAGCCTTGATCATCGGATTAGTGTTTGTGAATTTAATTGAACCAGGAACAGGAATGAACATAGATCCAGCGAGTTTAGACTCTTCAGAAATCAGTCATTATGTTCAGAAAGCAGAAGAGCATCATACCATTATGGATTTCATTCTGAGTATCATTCCCAGTAATGTCATTGCTGCGGTAGCCTCAGATAATCTATTGCAAGTATTATTATTTGCAGTACTATTTGGTATAGGATTAACTAAAATAGGAGATAAGGCAGCAGAACCAGTTATGAATGTCCTAAATTCATTCCTAAAGAGTCTTTTCGCCATTATACGAATGATTATGTATTTGGCTCCGATAGGTGCTATGGGGGCGATGGGCTTTACGATTGGGAAATATGGTATCGAAGCCTTATCCTCATTAGGATTGCTAATGATTAGTTTTTACCTAACCTGTTTTATTTTTATTATCGTTGTCATAGGGGCGGTACTATATTTTTATGTGCGAATCAACATTTTCAAATTGCTAGCTTATATCAAAGAGGAGCTTTTAATTGTTCTAGGCACATCCTCTTCTGAATCAGCTTTACCAAGCCTGATGCAAAAATTGGAACATGCAGGCTGCTCGAAGCCCATCGTTGGATTAGTGATCCCTACAGGATATTCTTTTAATTTAGATGGTACTTGCATTTACCTGACTATGGCAGCCGTTTTTATAGCTCAAGCATTGAACATGCACATGAGCTTTGAGCAAGAAATTACCCTAATCCTTGTATTGCTGCTAACTTCCAAAGGCGCTGCAGGAGTAACTGGTAGTGGATTTGTCACCTTAGCGGCCACTTTACCCGTCGTAGGTCATGTACCTGTGGAGGCAGTAGCCCTTATTTTAGGTATTGATCGATTCATGAGTGAGGCAAGGGCATTAACAAATATCATCGGAAATGCGGCAGCTACTTTTGTTATTGCTAAATATGAAAAAGGACTCGATGAAGATGCGCTGCATCAACAGCTGAACTAAGGCCTCAGTTTATTAAATTGCTTAACTTCAAAAACATTTTCTTGACATTATATATTATTCTATTTAAACACTACTAGTATGAATTAAGAATATTATATATAATTTATGGATTTAAAATCAAATGAACCATTTTGGTTAATTAAAAATGGACTTATAGAATCATATCCTTCCCTTTACGACGAAATCAGTTGCGATGTACTCGTAGTTGGCTCTGGAATAACTGGGAGTTTAGCGGCTCATCAATGTGTAGAAGATGGTTATCATACAGTATTAATAGATAAGCGTGAGGTAGTTAATGGAAGCTCCTCTGCGACAACCTCCATGTTGCAATACGAGGTCGATGTGCCACTCTATGAACTTCAAGAATTAATAGGTAAGGAAGCAGCCATTGCGAGCTATCATGCCTGTGGGGAATCAATATTGAAACTTCAAAAAATTTGTAAACAAATTAAATCACAAGCAGGATTTAAACGAAAGCAATCTCTTTATTTTGCTAGTCGGAAGAGCGATTTAGCGTGGTTAAGCAAAGAATATGATGCTCGAAAAAATGCTGGTTTTGCAGTTCAATGGATAGATGAAGAAACATTAGCTAAAACCTATCACTTAAATTATGCCTATGGTGGCATTTTATCAGACTTAGGAGCTAGTGTAGATGCGTTTAATCTAGCGCATGAATTATTATTCTTCAATGTGCAAAGAGGATTAAAGGTATTTGACAAGACTCATTTAACAGGGGTTATTAGTAAAAAGGATGGAGAGTATGTCAGTTTACAGACCGGAGGAAAAATAAAGGCAAAAAAAATAATTTATTGCGTAGGATTTGAAAGTGCAAATATGATAAAAGAGAAATTCGTGAATTTGCTAAGTACCTATGCCATTGTCTCTGAAATCAATCCGTCGATGTATGCCTCTTATGACGATTTATTACTTTGGAATACGAGTGATCCCTATTTATATATGCGTACCACAGATGACGGACGCTTTTTAATTGGCGGTGAAGATGAAGAATTTCACAATCCTGTTAAGCGCGATGAATTACTAGCAAAAAAGGGAGAAAAATTGGAGAAATCCTTCCTCAAAGTATTTCAAAATCTTGAATTCAGAACAGATTTTACTTGGGCAGGTACTTTTGGATCGACGAAAGATGGACTTCCCTACATTGGAGAACACCGTGATTTTAAAAATTCTTATTTCGTTTTAGGCTTTGGAGGCAATGGCATAACTTTTTCAGTTACCGGTATGGATATGCTTTCGTTATGGTTAGAAGGAAAACAACATGAATTAAGTCCTTATTTTGCCTTTGGTAGGTAGTAGAAATAGATAATACTATAGCCCAAGCAGACCAGTTATTCTCCGGTCTCCTTGGGTTTAAAAATAACTGTTATAGCTAAACTTATTGAATGAACAGCTCTTGTAAAAATAACAACATATGATTCCAAGCACGTTTAGCCATCAATGGATTATAATCGGCAGACTGAGGATTCGTGAAGGTATGTTTTGCATGCGCATAAGTAATAATCTGCCAATCCGCATCCCCATCATTTAATTCTTGTACCAAGGCATCGTAATGTTCCTGCTTAACACTGGCATCAGCTGCAGGGTGCTGTACCAGGACTTTTGTTTGAATAGGGTTGTTATGACGATCAGCAGCTTTATTTAAACTGCCGTGAATACAGACTACACCCAAAACATCCAATCCACCTCTTGCGGCTTCAAGTGCACCAGTTCCGCCAAAGCAATACCCAATAATGGCCACTCGTTTAGCACCTTGTTTTTTTAATTCGTCTAAGGCCAATTGGATTCGATGTTGGTAGTTTAAAAAATCAGCCTTATAGCTAGCAGATAATTTAGCAGCTTCCGTATTGTCAGCAGGAATTTGACCTTCCCCATAAATATCAGCTATAAGCGCGACATAGCCTTCTTTGGCGAGGGAAATTGCCGCAGCCTTAGCTTCATCGTCAATACCCTTCCAAGCAGGTAAAATTAATACTGCTGATTCGCTTGACCCCGCATTCGTTGTCAAGAGTCCTACCAATTTTTGACTCTTATCCTGATAGCCTATTTCTTTTAATTCTTGAGCACGAACTCCTTGAGCCATACTTAACGTAATAAATATTAACAAACCGTAGGACTTCATTTCTTTTTCTTTAAGATGGTATTTTATATGCATTTAATTTCTTTGTGTTTCTTTCAAATATTGAATGATTGCCATTACATCCTCAGCACCATGCCCTGCATTATGTGCACCTTGATAGGTCTCTAGCAAAGTATTTGAGAAAGGCAATTGTGCTCCAGCATCAATCGCTAATTTGATGTCTTTTAACATCAGATCCAAGGAGAATGCCGCAGGAAATTTATTATCTACAATGGAATTCGTTTTTACTTTACTAGCTCCACTACCACTGGCACTTTCATTGATTATTTCCATCATAGCCGATCTACTAATCCCTAGTTTTTCAGCAAACAATACCGTTTCAGCCATACCTTGGAATAAGATCGATAAGTAATAGTTAATGCATAACTTCGCGGAAACACCCATACCATTATCCCCAAGATGCTTAATAGCTTTCCCCATGATTTCCAAATAAGGCTTTATGCGTTCGAATAACAAATCATTACAGCCGGTCATAAATAATAAAGTGCCTTGTTTTGCTGGGTTGGTACTTCCAGCTACAGGTGCATCTATAAACGAAGCAGATTTGGCGGCCAAAGATGCCGCAATAGAAATAGACGTTTCTTTAGAAACCGTACTCATATCCACAAATAATTTTCCGTTTATGTCATGTTGTAATAGGTTCTCATAGACTGCATAGACAGCATCATCATTGCTTAACATCGTAAAAATAATATCTACTTGCTGAATGAGGTCTCCGAGGCTATGGCATATGGTACTTTTTTCTTGGAAATCTTCTGTTTTTTCTGGCGTTCTATTGAATACAAATAGTTCGATACCTGCTGCTTCGAGATTTTTAGCCATAGGATGCCCCATATTTCCTAAACCTACAAATCCAACTTTATCTTTATAAATCATATTGTAATTTACATAATTAATTAGGTTTCGAGAAAATTAATTTTCAGCACTATGATTGCTAGATACCAGCTTAAGATACATGGGAAATAACTGTTCCATAGGTAATGGAAAAAGACTGTAAGTCAAAAGGATATCCTATTTCTGCAATATAAAAATAAAAAAAACAGCCTTATTAGCAGCTATTTCTTTTCCAGAAGCTTCAAGTTATATTTTACTAATTTTTCAAGTAAATCCTGTGGAATTGGTTGATCAAGAGGTATTTGAATAGCTCCTTTAGAGCATTTGTATTTTGTTAAATCAGCTGTAAAATTAGCAATTGCTGCCGATCCAGGATAGATGCCTAAATGATTTTTGTACAGTGCGATATGAATCAAATTACCTTGGTATTTCCAAGTTGGCATATTGTAATTAATTGTTTCTAACGTACCTTTCGGGACTATATTATTTAAGCTATCCCGAAATCCATTTAATAGGTTTTGGCCACTTTGGTCGAAACTTGCGATATATTCGTCTATGCTATTAAATTTCATGTCGATTTTTATTATTCTTTCATAAAGTCGAAAGCGCCATTTCGCAAATTAATTCCATACTCAAGATTAGCCTTCATGCAGGCTAAAAAATTTGCCCATCCTTCCGTCTGTCCGATAGCTTGTTGAATTCCATCATCATCCAGTTGCATTTTGCTTTCTTTCACGCGGACAACGGTTGATTCATTTCCTAAATTTTCTAAAAATATTTCCACCAACATCCCTTCAGCACCACCGCTCCAATCAAAGGAAATATATTCATTGGCCTTCATAAATTTCACAGTCACTGGAAATTCCTCTTCAAATTCAGGAAACTTCCATAAAACCGTTTCTCCTGTTACTAATGATCCTGAACTTTTCTCGATAAAATATCCACTCATTTTGTCTGCGGAAATGATGGCCTCATATACTTCCTTAACGGGTTTTCGAATTTGAATAGATGCTCTGGCGTTGATGAATTTTTCCATATAAATTAAGAATTATATATGATGGTTAAAATATAGTAGCATTGAACGTTTATAATGTAATTGAACGAATATAATTAAGTTTGATTGAAAAAAATACAACTTAAGCCCTTTGTTTCTTTGTGTATTAGCTAAATACCTATTAATCAAAGGTATTTTTTAATTCATTGGAATTTCAAACTAATGGAAAATACGCTGTTCCTGTTTGTAGAACGCTTTCCATAAATTTTGAAATTTTTATTCCAAATTTTAGAAAGCCATTGAAACAAAATGATCATACGCCTGTTGAAATAGGAAATAGCGAATTAAATTTTGTAATAAATAGCACTATTCGTTAATTTGGATAATTTTATATGAAGTTTAATTCACTTATATTTCCTTAAGAAACAAAATAAGTGTTTTTAAGAATTCAACATTATTGAACTAAAAACAATGAATAAATCAAGTATATCTATCGATGCTTTAATAAATGCTGATGTAAAAACAGTATGGCAAGCTTATACGAGGGTGGAAGATATCATGCAATGGAATCAAGCAAGTCCAGATTGGCATTGCCCAGAAGCCTATTGTGAATTGCGTGTAGATGGACCCTTTAAATATAAAATGGCAGCAAAAGATGGCAGTTTTTCTTTTGAATATGAAGGCCGATATACGGAGGTTATCCCTCCAAATTTATTGGCTTTTGAATTGGCGGATGGACGAAAAGTAAGAGTGGATTTTAAAGAAATAGAGGGGAAAACATTGGTGGTTACCACTTTTGAAACGGAAGATGTCAATCCAATAAAATCTCAACAAGATGGTTGGCAAGCAATATTGAATAGTTTCAAAACGTATGTAGATACGAAAAACAATTCCGTTTAGGGAGTAAATTATACCCCTAAGCTAACCTATTGGGTCGCAGTTCAGCTGCCCATCGGAATAATAAAAACCATAGCTTTCTATAATAAAACGGGCTATGGTTTTATTTTTGTAATAAATTATACTACAAATAAATTTAAATATCTTAATTTCCTGCTTTTCTCGATTATAATATTTTTAGTTTACTTAAATTTAGTTAATAATCAATCAGATGTGCAATTAATATAATAGCCAATAACAACATTTGATACATTAACTATAAATGTACTAAAATGGCAAAAAATCAAATTCATATCGTCGTTAGAATTAAGGCCGATATTAAGAAAGTATGGGATTCCAATTTAAAAGCTGAAGTCTTTGATCCACTGGATAAACAGGATCGGGAATGGTATTGTCCTGAAGTTCAAAATGATTTTAGGGTTGGAGGCAAATTCAAGTATCATTTGGTTAATCAAGATAAAAGGTTTGATTTTAAATTTTCAGGGGTATATACCGAAATTATCCCTTATGAAAAGATCTCCTTTGAATTTGATAAAAAAAGGAAAGCATCTTATCATTTCAAAGTAAAAGAGGGTTTGACTGAGGTCAATCTGTATATTGAACCCGATGGTATTCATTCCATTGATCTTCAGAAAGCAGGTTGGGAAGTGGTAATAGGTAGTTTTAAAACATACGTCGAAAATTTATAAGGTTTAAAATAATGTCCACGACTAAAACAGCATTTTCTGAATTTCCTGTAGACCAATTTTTGGAGACTATTCCTTCCGAAAGGCAACGGATTGATGCACAAGCATTAATAGGATTAATGCGAAAAGTCTCAGGAGAAGAACCTAAAATGTTTGGAAGTTCCATAATTGGTTTTGGAAATTACCATTACCAATATGCATCAGGTCATGCTGGTAATGCCCCATTACTAGCCTTTTCTCCACGAAAATCTGCAATTTCCTTGTATGTGTATACCGGTTGTGAAGAGCATCTGCCTTTAGTACAAAATTTAGGTAATTATAAGATTGGAAAAGCTTGCATTTACATCAAGAAGCTAAATGATATTAATCTTAATGCGCTCGAAAAATTGATGGAAGAAACGGTAAACTATATTTCCAAATTATATACCCGCATTGGTTGATCGTTTATTGGGGTAACTCGACTCAATTATATAAGTCTTATGCTGATGTGTAGGATTCGATTTGTTCAAAACAAACTTTTTAAGGTAAAACTTGTTTTTATATCCTGACGATTGTCAATAATACTTGTCTTATGGCAAGTATGAAGCCGTAAAAGTAGTTTAATTTTGATTAGCTCGTTTAAATTATGGAAGCCAAGCTTTAGAATGATTTAAAAATGAGGAATTATACTAACGCAATATTTATGGAACATACGAACAAAACTTTATTTAAGATCAACGAAAATCAAGTTATTATCAGCAGGGATTTCAAAGGGACATTGGATCAAATTTGGAGGGCTTATACAGATCACAACCTAACAGATCAATGGTTTGCTCCACAACCTTGGAAGTGCACGACCAAAGAACAATCCTTCGAAGTCGGAGGAATATGGTTGTATGCGATGAATGGCCCAGCAGGAGAAAAACATTGGGCTATGTTTCGATACGAAGAAATTATTCCTCTGGTACGTTATTCAGGATTTGATGCGTTTTCTGATGAAAATGGTCAGATCAATTCTGAACTTCCAACTTCTAAATGGAACACTGAATTTTTCTCGAATGATTCGTATTGCACCGTTGTAAATACCTGTACCTTCTCAGATCAACAAGTTTTAAAGGAATATTTAGACCTCGGTTTTAAAGAAGGGTATGAGCAAAGTCAATTTAATTTAGATAATTTGTTGTTAAAATTGGCTTAACCAACTTATAATGCATCATTATACAGAACGAATAGATACCGCTAATATTTTTTTTATCCTAAAATTCCTGCTGACAATAGGCTGTCATATTCGCTTTTATCTTCGTGACTATATTCATATAAACTAATTTAAATTATTATGGCAAAGATTCATGCTTATTTAAACTTCGATGGAAACTGTAAAGAAGCTTTTCAATTTTACGAACAAGTTTTTAATACCTCTAATTTAGGGACCTATCTATACGATGATATGCCTGCCGATCCATCCCATCCGCCTTTACCAGCTGATGCAAATGGTAAAGTGATGCATACGGCAATCAAAATTAATGAAGATACTATGATTATGGGGTCTGATATCGTGGAAGGATTTGGACATCGATTAACTACTGGAAATTCAACATATATTATGTTGGATACTGCTACAGCTGAAGAAGCACAAGCTATTCATCAGCTATTATCTGCTGATGCAAAATTAATAGAAATGAATTTAGAGGAAACCTTCTTTGCTGAATTGTACTCTTCATTTCAGGATCAATTTGGGATATATTGGATGATTCACTTTGAAGGAAATAAAAAAATGGATTAAGGAGGAGCACATAACCTATGCTAAGTGTATAGTTTATTAAAACCTTATTCCCATATTTCTATACCATTAAGAACTTACTAGATTTATATAAATAGAGTAAGTTCTTTTTGGTAGAAATCAGTACACAAGCATCTTTAAGATGCCGCAATTTATTGAACTATGCTATTTCTTCAACACCTATTTATTCAGGCTCAACTCAATCAATTCTATAAACAGAAAATCATGAAAAATAAACTAATTCCTGCAATATGGTATGATCAAAATGGATTGGAAGCTTTTGATTATTATACCGCAGTTTTTCCAAATTCTGATATTTACAAATCTAACCCTGTGGTTATCCAAGCAAGTATTGCGGGCTTAGATTTTATTGGTATCAATGGGGGCCCCATGTTTAAGCCAAATCCCAGTATATCGTTCATGGTTGTTTTTGAAAGTAAGGAAGCACTACAACAAGCATGGGATCAATTGATTCAGGGCTCTAACATATTAATGCCCTTAACTCAATATCCTTTTTCAGCATATTATGGTTGGTTGGAGGATCGCTTTCAAATTAATTGGCAATTTTATTTAGGAAAACTTGCTGATGTCAATAATCAGGCTGTAGTTCCTACCTTAATGTTTGGATCCAAACATCAAGGTCAGTGTCAGGAGGCGCTGGATTTCTACCAGAAACTATTTTCGGATTTTGAACTACAAGGAATATTGAAGTATACAGAAGGTCAGTATCAAGGTCAGATTCAACATGCACAATTTAGAATTTTGGGAACAACCATGGCTGCAATGGATAGTGGTGTTCCCCAAGATTTTACTTTTGATGAAGGCGTTTCATTAACAATTACCTGTAAAGATCAGGAAGAAATAGATTATTATTGGGATTCCATCTGTAGAGAAGGCAAGGAAAGTCAATGTGGATGGTGTCAGGATGTTTATGGGGTCAATTGGCAAATAGTTCCAGAAAACATGGATTTTCTGATGGAGAATCACCTGCATGCAGGCCAACGATTAATGAAGATGAGGAAAATTAATATTGCGGAATTAATGCAATAATAGATAATTTTAACCTTGCAATCGGAAATGTTGGATTGCCTTTCTTATTAATTTTAGTTTTATAAGATGAAAAGCTATGTCATTTTTTTAAGAGCTGTAAATGTATCAGGTAAGCATATACTTCCTATGGCTTTACTCAAGAATGAATTGAGTCATTTAGGCTTTGATGCTGTACGTACCTATATCCAAAGTGGAAATATTTTATTGAAAAGTAAGCTGGATAAGCAGGACATAAAATATGCAATTGAAGACCTTATCCATAAAAAATTTTCTTTTACTATAGAAGCTTTTGTGTTGAATGAAGAGGAATTGATTCGTGCAATAAATAATAACCCTTTTGATTCAAGCTTACCTGGGAATCGTGTTTTTTATACTTTTATATCGCAACCACCCTCGGAAGAAAATTTGGTTAAAAGTAAATTAATACCCATTGGATCTGAAGAATTCTACCTCATTGATCATGTCGTCTATTTTTACCTTCCAGAAGGAATGGCGAGGAGTGTATTGAATAATGCGTTTTTTGAAAAAAAATGGAATACAGTGGCAACAGGAAGAAACTTGAATACGATTTTGAAAATGAAAGAACTAATCCAAATTAATAACTAGTTTTAATCCCCAAATATTATGAAAATTCTTAAAACTATTTTAAAAATCCTTGTCGGTCTGTTGGCCATCATTCTTGTAGTAGCAGCTATTTTGCCTAAGGAGTTTCATGCCGGAAGTAAAATTGAAATTAATAGGCCAAGTCAAGAAGTTTTTGACTATGTCAAATTATTAAAGAACCAAGCTTTTTATGACAATTGGTCTCGTCAAGACCCGCAAATTGAAAAGCATTACGAAGGGGAGGATGGAACTGAAGGTTTTACCTATACTTGGAAAAGTAAAAAGGTAGGGGATGGGAAGCAGGTTATTAGGCATATCGTAGAAGGAAAAAGAATAGATATGGACATCTATTTCAACGGATCAACGGATGCTAATAAAACTTTTATAGCTGTCCATCCAGTTGATAGCACGCATACCCAAGTGCAATGGGAGATTGATGGAAAAATTCCATACCCTTTTAATATAATGAGTTTATTTTATGATATGAATAAGGATTTTGTGGAAGGTCTGGAAAGGTTAAAAGGCATATTGGAGAAATAAGACAAAAACTTTACCGGTATCTGCTAGATCAAGTTGGTTTAAATACGCCATCAAACATTTTTACTAATTAAGCGTTATCAACAAAATAATGGTGGATATGAAATATATAGCGATGATACTAAATGGTTTGCTACTTATAGGCTGTCAGTCAAACCAAGGAAATGCGGCCCATTCGATAGCTGATACAACACTAATTGCCGACAAGGATGTTCCGCAAAAAGAAATGGAATCAAATGCTTGTGCATGGCTGAAAATTCAAGTGGAGAGTTATTTTAACCAAGAAGAATCATCCATCATGGAATCCATGACCACAAAAGAATATTATGAATACAAAATGGATGCCATGAATGTAGATCTGGGACTAACGGGTAGTTTAAGTCTAACGGAGTTCAATAAAAAATGGAGTCCTTTTTTCAATGTTCAATTTGCAGGAATAGGCTCAGGTTTTTTGATATCAGGGCAAGACTGGAAAGAGATAAAATTGTCTACCTGTGATATCGTAAAGGAAACAGATACAGAAATTATCTTGAAAGTATTAATATCAGATTGTGGATTATCCATAGATTATCATCGCGAAATATCGTTAGTTAAAGTAGATGGTGAATTTAAAATAAGCGATGTCAAGGAATACGACTAATAGTTGTTGGCATATATCCGGCTTAGCCAATCGAAGAGTGTTAAATCAGCTTTCCCTTGAATCTTAATCTCTAATTCTTGCAATATGGCTTCAAAGCATTCAGCAATGATTAAATCGTCTCGGTTACTAAATAAATTGATGTAAATTCCCAAATCTGGTTGTTGTAAAACGATGTTGTGAAATCCAGTACTTTCACCAGAGTGTACAAAATATTGATTTTGCTGTAGGTCGGAAACAATAAACCATCCCATGCTGTATCTAATTGCATTGCTGATAGGAAATTGATTATACCTGAGTAAATCAATATCTAGTCGTAGTTTTCTATTGGCTCCACTTTTTGAGATACCTATTGCCCATTTCAAATAATCGTTTGCAGAAGTATATACACCTCCATCTCCCTTAGTCGCACTGGTCAAACTTTGATCTGCAAAAACAAATTGGCTACCCTGAGGATGAAAACCATAAGCTCTATTTTTGATTTTAGCCTTGGTGGTATACAGCAAACTATTGTGCATTTTGAAGGGACTAAAAATTACCTCATTTACATATTCTGGATAACTTCTGCCACTTGCCATTTCTACTATTAACGCTAACAGGCAATAGCCCGTATTGCTGTATCGAAATTTACTGCCTGGTTCGAAATATAAACTATCTAAAGGATTAATAAAATCCAATACATCTTGATCCATTAATTGCTTTTTTTGCGTTTTTGGGATTAAATTTTCGTAATCTAAGATACCCGAGCTATGATTTAATAATTGTTGAATGGTAATGTTTCCCACCTTTAAGGATAATTTTGGAAAAAAATCTTTGATTGGTTGGTTGATTTGGATTTTTCCTTCGACTAATAATGTGTAAATAGCCATGGCAGTAAATTGTTTACTTACCGAAGCCATTCGAAAATTACTAGTTGCTGTTAAGGGTTTTAATGTGGCTACTGAAGAAACGCCTTGCTGATGGGTGTAATTTAGTTGATGTGCTTTGCTCTGAATTCCTAGAACTATACCAGGTTCATTTGCGTTTGGATAATATTGTTTAATTATATTATCTAGTTTTTGATTTAGCGACTGAGCATTTCCAGTTTCTACAAAATTAATCATCAATAGAATCAAGATCGTTGTCCAATTTTTCATCTCCAATGCTACATAAATAATTTAGAATTTGAAAATTAGGATAGCATATGTAGTTAAATCTTAATATTTAATCACAATCAGGGTAAATAAAAAACTTCTTATTGATGATTCAAAAAAAAAGGCTAGGCGATATGCAATCCATAGCCTAACCTTTATTCTATAGTTAACGATTTGTTAAAAATCGATTTTACTGAATTGACTTTTATATTTTTTGTACCTACTGATTTCATCAGCCAATTTGGAAATGGCATAACCAACAATGGAAGCATCATCCAACCATCCTAGGATAGGTACAATATCTGGAATAGCATCTATAGGAGAAATGACATAAATAATGGTGGCAATAATGACAGACATATTCCATTTGTCCATCTTGTAATTTCCAGCTAAGGTGTCTTTTACCATCGCGATGAGTAGCTTAAAATCATTGGATTTCCCCTCCAAGTGCAATGCCTTATTTTCAGCCTGAGCAATATCATCTTGTTTTAACGTTCTGTTTTTGAACAAGTTAAATAGTAGTAAAGCTCTGCTAAAGTAATTTTTATTCATGTTTTTAATTTTCATTTCATCTATGACCGTAATTCCAATCGAAAGTTTAATTTTTAGAATTTCTAATCCTTATAAGTAAATGCTGTAAAATTCCATGCCAAGTTTATACAGATTTGGATTTCTTCCGCATCATCTTAGCATCTTGTTCGAAACTTTCGGTGGTTGTTCCGAAGGAGATCCGCATGAGAACCGAAGGAGATCCTTAGCAAATACAAAGCGGTATACTTAATTTAATCTAGGATTCTCTGATAAAAGGAGGCAATAATGGACTAACAAGTTCCTTTTGATTTTAACTTTTAGTATATAATTCTATGTTTAATAAGGAATGGACGCTCAATTCATGGCTTTTAAGATTTAAAAATGATTCTTCTGGTGTACATAATTTAAGAACTTGTTACAAAGTGTTGAGGGTTTTAAAATAATAAATTTAAAATTTTAATTATGACAGGCTTTATATGCTTAATTTTAAGCAATTAAGCAATGTTATCGAAAATACTCAGTGTAGTTTGGTTAATAGTTAATGATAGTTGATTTTAAGTAATAAATTAATTGATTATATTAGAAATACTGAACATAAATCTATAACTAATTAACTAATTCAATTCTATGCTGAAACACAGCTTCCTCCTCACAGGAAAGAATGGGTTAAAACTTTTGGGAGCAAGTGGAATATGTGTCATTTCGACACTTTTAACTCCCTCTTTGTTTGCCTATTCAGCTAAGTACGTGGATGTATCCACCTTACATTGGCAAAATGAAATCACCGTAAAAGGTACAGTAAAAAGTAGTAGTACAGGATTACCTATTTCAGGAGTTTCTGTATTATTAAAGGGAACGAATTTGGGGACCCAAACTGACGAACAAGGGCAATTTGTATTGGAAAAAGTTTCTGGTACCGGAACTTTAGTCTTTAGTTCAATAGGGGTAGAAACCAAAGAAGTTCCCATTTCAAATCAAAGTAACTTGACTGTAACATTAAATGCTTCTGAAGCTAATATTGACGAGGTTGTCGTGGTTGGCTATGGTACCCAGAAGAAAGCTACTGTGACAGGAGCAGTAGCATCAGTAAAAGGAGAGGAGCTTAAAAAATCTCCTGCAATCAATTTATCGAATGCGATTGCTGGTCGCGTGCCAGGAGTGGTTGCAACAAATGGAAGTGGTGAACCAGGTTATGATGGCTCCGGAATTCGTATCCGGGGAACCAATTCATTAGGTGATAGTGGACCGCTAGTGGTGATTGATGGAATTCCGGCGCGTGCGGGAGGTATCGAACGATTAAATCCGGCTGATATAGAAAACATATCGGTTTTAAAGGATGCCTCTGCCGCAATTTATGGTGCTAGAGCAGCGAATGGTGTTATCCTTGTGACCACCAAACGCGGAAAGACTGGAAAACCGCAGTTATCTTATTCCTTTAATCAGGGATTTTCGCAACCTACTGTAATTCCAAAATTAGCAGATGCTGTGCAGTATGCAGATCTCCGGAATGAATTGGAAATTTTCAAACTCCCTGTCGCAGAATGGACTGCTGCATTCGAAGCCTTTAATACGACAGGTACCTATACCAAAGCAGATGGCTCTACGGTCACTGCAGCATTTGATAATGAAGATAAAAAACTATTTGCGGATGGATCAGACCAATGGGGACATCCCAATACCGATTGGTATAAGGAAGCTCTGAAAAATTGGTCTCCTCAATCCAAACATAATGTACAATTGGATGGAGGTTCTGACGAATTCAAATACCTCATGTCCATTGGTTATCAAAATCAAGATGGCTATTATAAAAATTCGGCCACAGGCTATAAGCAGTACGATATCCGATTGAATTTAGATGCGAAAATCAATAAATACGTCAAAACTCAATTTGGCGTATTAGGCCGCCAAGAAAATAGAAATTTCCCTACCAAAGGGGCGTCTACAATTTTCCGGATGTTAATGCGTGGAAATCCTACGATGCCTGCTTATTGGCCAAATGGAATGCCGGGTCCAGATATTGAATATGGAGAGAATCCTGTGGTTATTTCCACCGATGCGACAGGTTATGATCGGGACAAACGGTATTATTTTCAAAGCAATGGACAAATTGATATCACCATTCCAGGTATAGAAGGGTTAAAAATTACTGGAAATGCCGCGGTGGACAAGTATGTCAGAGGAACTAAGCGATGGGAGATTCCTTGGTTTTTATATACTTGGCAAGGTGGTTATGAAGCAGATGGGACTACGCCCTTGTTAGTTTCTGGAAAAAGAGGTCCTGCAGAACCAAGGCTAAACCAAGGCAATGAAGATCAGATGAATGTTTTATTAGGAGCCGTGGCGAATTATGATAAAATCATCGGCGATCATACCTTTAATATTTTAGCGGGGGTGAATCGGGAAACCATTCGTAATGATAATTTTTCTGCTTTCAGACGATTTTTCCTTTCGAATAATATAGACTATTTGTTTGCCGGTGGTGATGGAGAAAAAGATAATAATGGAGGGGCATGGGAACGTGCGCGATTGAATTATTTTGGACGTGCAAACTACAATTACAAAGGGAAATATATCGCCGAATTACTTTGGAGATACGATGGATCCTATATGTTTCCAGAAAATTCGCGGTATGGATTCTTTCCAGGAGCGATGTTAGGCTGGATGGTTTCGGAAGAGAATTTTTGGAAAGAGCATGTTCCTGCTGTAAATTATTTCAAGATTCGTGCTTCGTATGGACAAATGGGTAATGATAATATTTATTACGACAATGAGTTGCAGGAATACCAATACTTTTTAACCTATGGATTCGGCAGTTATATCATTAATAATGAGGTCATGAAATCCTTAGCCGAAAGTCGAGTGCCCAATATGTTCATTACCTGGGAGGTTGCTAATAATTATAATTTAGGATTCGATTTTCAGTTTTTAGGAGGAAAATTTAATGCGGAATTTGACATTTTTAAAAACAGCAGAGCGAGTATTTTGTGGCGGAGAAATGCTTCCATACCGCAAAGTACAGGAATGAGTCTACCTGCAGAGAATATTGGTAAGGTAGATAACTCGGGTTTTGATTTTAATGTAGGTTATAAAGAAACATTTGGTGCTTTAGGCTTTTCGGCTTCTGTGAATGGAGGTTATGCCAAGAATAAAATTGTGTTTTGGGATGAAGCCCCAGGAGCACCAGAATGGCAACAGTCTACTGGCCGTGCAATTAATGCAGGATTGTATTATATCTATGATGGGGTATTTAAAGATGCCAATGATATAGCGAATAATACCATTAATTATGGCGCAATCACTGGGGTGAATGATGCCAACAACCCCAACGATTTGGGTAGGTTAAGACCAGGCGACATGAAGTATAAAGACTTCAATGGAGATGGAAAAATTACGCCAGATGACCGCGTTCGACGCGATAAGAACACGACCCCAACTTTTCAAGGTGGACTTAATTTAGGTTTCAATTACAAAGGATTTGATTTATCAATTTTATTTCAAGGGGCTACCGGTGGCGAGCTTCGTGTAGGAACGGATGAATCGGGAGCAATAGGAAACTATTTATTGGATTTCTATGAGAATCGTTGGAGTCTGGAAAACCCGAGCAGCGAACATCCAAGAATTACGGATCGTAGCGATCAGTATTACTCCAGCGGAAATACGTATTGGCTTAGAAGTACCGATTATATCCGTTTAAAAAATGTGGAGTTAGGGTATAACTTACCAGCAGATTGGATCAAAAAAGTGGGGATTGGAAATGCTCGATTATTTTTAAGTGGGATGAATTTAGTCACCTGGAGTAAAGTCAAGGTTTATGACCCAGAATCCACCAATCAATTGGGCCAATACTACCCACAAGCTCGTTTAATTAACTCAGGTATTATGGTCTCTTTTTAATCAAATTACTATGAAATTTTATAAGAATATAACATATATAGGGATTGCACTATCGGGATTAACGATTTCATGTAACGATGATTTTGTAAATACGAAACCATTGGAGGAAGTGCCCGCTGAAACAGTATGGACTGATCCTGCTTTGGCTCAAGCCTTTGTTTTTGAAATTTATAATGGATTTGGGGTTGGTGGATTTTATGAACAACAAATGGCATCGATGACCGATGAGGCCTTATTTACCCATCCCGGAAGAGGAATTAATACCGTCACAGAAAGTCGATCAAACTCAGCTGATCAAGGTTACGTGATGGATACCTATAGTTATGGCAATATGTATGCTCGAATACGTGCTACAAATATTGCTATACAACAATTGCGCAATCCGCAATTTAATGATGAAACCAAAGCCAATGAACTCTTGGGTGAGGCCTATTTTCTAAGAGCATATTTTTACCAACAGTTATTGCGTTTTTATGGTGCAGTTCCTCTTGTGAAACAAGTCTATGCTTTAGGAGATTCTGATTATACCAAAGAACGCGACAGCTATGAGGCTTGTGTAGATTTTATTGTTAGCGATTGTGATTCTGCAGCTTTGTTAATGAAAAGTGTTAAAAAAGTGGATGGTCGTGCCAATGCAGTAGCAGCATTAGCGTTGAAATCTAGGGTGTTAACCTATGCGGCAAGTGATTTGCACGATGTCCCAACCGCTAAATCTAAGTCATCTATCCTAGGAGGTTTTGCAAATCCTGAATTGCTAGGCTATGTGAGCGGAGACCGACGTGCTCGTTGGCAAAAAGCAAAAGATGCTTCAAAGATGCTGCTAGATTCTGTAAACTATCGGTATAAATTGGATTTATCTGCTCCAGTTTCTGCTGCAGAAGGGACTTCCAATTACATGAGTATTGCCATGGCTGGAGGCAGTAAAGTGGTGAGTGTAGATGGTAAGCGAGATCTGATTTTAGGTCGTTTTTTTACGGATTTGAAAGATGAGCGAGGAGGATGGGTAGGTCGTGATAATGGTCCGAATGGATACCATAACTGGTCTGGAAATTCGCCCATTCAATTGATCGTGGATGACTATGAAATGCAATCTGGAGTCGCATTTAATTGGGCGAATAGCGCTCATAAAGCATCACCTTATCGCAATCGTGACCCACGGTTTTATGCAACGATCTTGTACGATGGAGCCAATTGGAAACCTCGAACTGCCGATGTTCGGGAAAGAGATCCTGCGAGTCAAATACAAACTGGCCGTTATGAGGTCATAGTAGGAGGTACTAAAAGCACACATTTTGGTCTTGATACGAGAAATAGCCCTATAGAGGATTGGAATGGATCTTATACGGGATATTATTATCGCAAGTTTGTAGATCCCGATCCAGCTATAGAAGATCAAAATACCCGACAACGAATTCCTTGGCCTTTATTGCGGTATACCGAAACAGTTTTGAATTATATTGAGGCTTGTATTGAATTGGGTGAGGATGCAGAGGCGAGAAATTGGTTGAATAGGATTCGATTTAGATCAGGTATGCCTGCAATTACTGATTCGGGGGCTGCCCTAAAAAACAGGTACCGGAACGAGCGTAGGATTGAACTTGCGTATGAAGAACATCGGTTTTTTGATGCACGAAGATGGATGATTGCCTCCAGCACCTTAGGTCGCAAAGTGACTATTATGGATGTTTTTGGAACATTGAAATCCGGAGCTTCTGTTTCCAGGTATAAATATGATACGAATAGTTATTTATATACGTATACGGTGAATGCATTAAGCACAGGAATTGAAAATAGAAGCTGGAATGATAAAATGTACTTCAGTTCCATTCATCGTGATGAGATTAACAGAAATACAAAATTGATACAAAATCCAGGATACGAATAATCTAAAGGATCCTCAATATGAAATTGGCCGAATCAAAAGTAGACTTTAGATTCGGCCAATTTTATGTTATCCATTTGTTGAGTTTCATGTGTGCTCGATTTTAAATATAAATTTCTTAAAAACGAAGGGAAATAAGTTTTTCACTCACACGCTTAATTTTTCGATAATATTTAAAAATACACGGACTTTGTGAAGGAGGGGTACAAAGGGATTCGGTATCCTCCCAATTTGATTTAATTGTTGTTTTTAGATGAACTAAATATTAAGTTTTTGTTTTTATAATTCTTATCTTGTTTTACTTAAAACCTAATAATTACATTCGTCCGAAATTTGATTAAAGATCATGAATACGAGAAGAGATTTTCTTAAACAAGCTTCCTTATTGGCTGGAGCAAGTGCTGCTTTTCAACTAATTCCAGCATCTATACAACGTGCTTTAGCCATTGAAGCAGCTGCAGGCACAAGTTATTTAGATGCTGAACATATCGTTTTTCTGATGCAGGAAAATCGATCTTTTGACCATTGCTATGGAACGCTGAAGGGAGTAAGGGGCTTCAATGACCCTCGTGCAATGATAAAACCGGATTTATTACCAGTTTGGTATCAACAAAACAAGTTGGGCGAATATCGAGAGCCCTTCCATTTAGATATTGAAAATACGCAAGTGACCTGGATGGGGGATTTACCTCATGGTTGGAGAGATATGGTTCAAGCAAGAAATGAGGGTAAAATGGATGCCTGGTTGGAAGCTAAGCGTGCAGGGAATCCAAAATTTCAACACATTCCGTTGACGATGGGTTATTATACACGAAAAGATATCCCATTTTATTATGCATTTGCAGATGCATTTACAGTTTGCGATCAACATTTCTGTTCTTCATTGACGGGAACTAGTGCAAATCGATCTTACTTTTGGTCTGGAACCATTCGTGAAGAACCACATCAAGGTGATTCCATCGCGCATACGGATAATGGTCAGATAAATTATAAAGACGTTACATGGAAAACATATCCTGAGCGTTTGCAAGAAGCAGGGGTTTCTTGGAAAGTATATCAAAATGAATTGAGCCTACCCGTAGGATTAGATGGGGAAGAAGAAGATTGGTTGGCCAATTTTACAGATAATAATTTAGAGTTTCATAAGCAATATCAGGTTAAATTTCATCCAGCTTATCAGCAGTTTGCTCAAAAAAGAGTGAAAGAAATTGACCATCAATTGATGGTGAGCCGATTTGCTTCCGAAGAAGCCTATCAAAAGGTCTTGAATCAGTTAAATGCTTTTAAAAAAGATATAGAAGACTTTTCAGCAACGAAATTTGCTGCATTAAGTTTACAAGAGCAACAAATCCATCAAAGGGCATTTACGACAAATGCTACAGATCCGGACTATCACCAGCTGGCTGAAATTGCTGTCGGAAAACAAGGGGCAGAAGAATTGGTAAAAGTTCCAAAAGGGGATGTCTTTCACCAATTTCGTCAAGATGTGAAAAATAATGAACTCCCTACTGTTTCTTGGTTGGTAGCGCCATGCCGATTTTCCGATCATCCAAGTTCACCATGGTTTGGGGCATGGTATGTTTCAGAAACCTTAGATATATTAACAGCTAATCCTGAGGTCTGGAAAAAGACTATTTTTGTGTTAACATATGACGAAAATGATGGCTATTTTGATCATGTGTCTCCATTTGTTCCACCCTTAAGTAGTAGAAAAGAATCAGGAAAAGTTCCAAAAAGCGTAGATACACAGGATGATTACGTAACCAATGAACAAGAAAAAAAGCGATCAGGAAACCCTGCCGCAACTATTGATAGCCCAATAGGTTTAGGTTATCGCGTTCCTTTGGTTATAGCATCTCCATGGAGTAAGGGCGGTTGGGTAAATTCGGAGGTTTTTGACCATACGTCAACGCTCCAATTTTTGGAACATTTTATTCAGAAAAAATATAAAAAGGACGTGAATGAGTCCAATATATCGGAATGGCGTAGGTTGGTCTGTGGCGATTTGACCTCCGTATTTCGGCCTATTCCTGATTTGAAAAAACCTGAATTAGAATTTGTGAAAAGGGATGCTTATGTCGATAGGATTTTTTCATCGCGACAGAAAGAGCTTCCAGGAAATTTTAAGTCTTATGCCACTATCGAAGAACTGAAAAAAAAGTTAGGTCAAACTAATATTTCAACTGGTTTAAACTTGCAAGAGAAGGGAACGAAGCTGGCCTGTGCTTTACCTTATGATTTGGATGTTAATATAGAAGTGGATAATTCAAAACAATTGATTCGATTGGTTTGCGATTTGAAAGGTAATTTGGCAAGTCAAAAGCGTGTTGGTATACCCCTATATGCAAATGCATGGACGAAAAATTTAGAAGGCAAGCATGAATGGAAAACTTGGAACTTCGGTGTGAGGGCTAAGGAAGAATTGTACTATGAATGGCCATTTTCATTGTTTAATCATGCTGATTTTGATATTCGCGTATATGGACCAAATGGATTTTATAGGCGATTTAAAGGATCCTTGGCACAGGAGGTATTAGACGTTTCTGTGCAGGTAAATAATCCAAAAAAAGGACTCATTATAAAAACGGCTAAATATTCGAAATCAATTCAAATTACTGATCCATCTTATAAGCGTAAAGGTGAAATTATTTCAAGTGGAAAAAAAGGCTCTGTAAACTATACGCTAGTTAGTAGTAACGGATGGTATGAGTTTATGATTTCCTGTGAAGAAAATGGAATTCAATATTCCTATGCAGGACATCAAGAGAATGGAAAAAGCAGTGTCACAGATCCATTGATGGGGGATGCGCTTGCTACCTAATGGAGTGAATTTGTTTGTTAGAAACCAAAAATTAATAAATAAAACCGCTGATCTTGAAAATGGATTAGCGGTTTTTCTTTAGTAAATGCAATAACTTAATAAATAGTTAATGAAGCTCCTGTAATGGAATAGTTGCTCCAAAATATAAAATGTCGAATGGGGCTAGTAAAATAGTGAATTTGTTATTCACAGTGGAATAATAAGGGTAAGAATTGCTTTGTTTTCAGCTATAGTTGGATCATTTTGTAAGGTGTTAGGTTAAATCATTCATACGGTTTGGTTTGAATTTGATTAAAATAGTTTAATAAGTTATTAATTCATTTAATTTGACTATTTGTAGTTTTTTATAGGTTTGCTTTCATTAAATCAATGAAATTGTTAACCTAAATAATCTACATGAAAATTACAGCTATTGAAACTTTTGTCTGCCATGCGCGTATGCGAAATTGGATTTTTGTGAAAGTGCTGACCGATCAACCGGGATTGTGGGGCTGGGGAGAGGCGACTTTAGAATGGCATACTCGTTCTGTGGTAGGAGCCGTAGAAGATTTGACACAATTACTTATCGGTGAAGATCCGAGACGTATCGAACATTTATGGCAAATGATGTACAGGCAACATTTTTGGCATGGTGATAATATCGTACGTGGTACAGCAATTAGTGGGATAGACATCGCATTGTGGGACATTGCTGGCAAGATTCATAATGTACCATCTTATGAGTTGATGGGTGGAAAAGTACGTGATTATGTGCGGTTATATTGTCATTTAGGGGGAGGTAAGATGGAGGATTTTTATGAAACAGACTGTAGTGATGCGAGTAGGTTTGGCGAATTGGCCATACAGGCGGTGGAAGAGGGTTTTACAGCATTTAAATCGATGGCAGTGCCTGAAACCATGCCTTTAGAAGGATTGCAGCCTATAAAATATGCAGAATCTTGTGTTCGTGCCATGCGGGAAGCGGTTGGAGATCATATCGATATCATGGTCGATTGTCATGCCAGACCAAGTCCACGAATGGGAATGCAATTTGCCAAAGCATTAGAACCTTATGGTTTGTATTTCTTTGAAGAACCTTGTTGGCCGGAGTCCGCCGAGGATATTGCTTTAATTCAACGATCGGTATCAACTCCTATTGCTTCGGGTGAACGTTTGGTAGGCATACATGCATTCCGTGATTTATTAGAAAAAAGGGCAGTTAGTGTTATTCAACCTGATATTACTCATTGTGGTGGGATTACGGAAACGAAGAAAATAGCAGCTTTAGCAGATGCTTATCGGGTTTCCATTGCACCACATAATCCGCAAGGACCAGTCAGTACGGCCGCTTCTTTAGCGGTTGGGTTTTCGACAAGTTCCTATATTATTTGTGAAAGTGTGCATAATGATGTGCCATGGAGACAAGATGTTGTCGATGAATATTATGAAATCAAAAAGCAGGGAAGGACTGTATTACCGAATACGAGACCAGGACTAGGAATTGAAATCAATGAGAAAGAAATTTTAAAACATCCATTTAAACAAGAAGTATTGCAACGAACGTTTTATAAAGATGGAAGCGTGGGTGATTGGTAGGGATTGGAACAAATATTACTTATGATTTGTGGTTAATCATAGGGGGTAAAACCGAAACAGGTCAATTTATTGGCCTGTTTTTTTTATTTGGAATGAGCGTATTTTACCTTTAGTTCAAAAATTGAAATTATAAATTGTATTTTTGTTTACAATTATTTCTCAATTAAAGTAGCCTATTGTTTAATTAGAGTTGATTATCATTAATTTGTTAACTATGAAGGAAGATTCGTTATCGGATAAAGTGTATACAGAAATACGGAGTAAAATATTGTCTAATCAATTACCGGCAGGTGGGAGGTTGAAAGAAGATTTATGGGCAAAAAAAATGAATGTAAGCCGAGTTGCTGTTCGAGAAGCACTGAATAGGTTGTTAGGAGAAACTTTGTTGGAAAAAGGTGAACGAGGTGGGTATTTTGTGAAAACCATGGGTGTCGAGGATTTGCATGAGTTGCGTGAGCTCAGGGAAGTGTTGGAATTAGGGGCATTACGTTTAGTTTGTGAAAAAATAACTCAAGCGGATTTAGAAAAATTAGAGAAAATTTGTGATGCATTTACGGCCATGGTTCGAGAAGGATATTTCGGAGGAGCTTGTGAAGCGGATGTGAAATTTCATGAAACGCTGTTCGATATAGCTGGTAATCAGAAATTAAAGAATATTTATGTACTGAGTAATATTCCATTATTTCATTTTAAACTAGGAAGATCCAGTTCGCAAATGGATGATTATGAAACCACGGATAAAGAGCATCGAGAGGTGTTGGAGGCAATTCGTGCAAAAAACACATCCTTAGCAGAAACAAAATTGTCTGCTCATTTATTAAGAGGTGAATTGGAGTCTATCATAGAGGAGTATTAGTTTTTAATTTTTTTCGATTCTATCAGATACTAAAATTTTTATAAGAGCCCAAGATTTAAACATCTTGGGCTCTTATTTTTTTATTTTATTTTATAAAATTTAGCTAATTAATTGTGATTTAATGTATTAAAAATACCCAATTTTTGTATACAGCAGTCTTTAAAGTGGTTTTTTGCTCTTGATTAGTATGTTTTAATTCTAATATCAGTATAGATATAAATTTTAAAAATATTTTTATTGTATATAAAAATTGGTTATAATTGTATACAAAATTACTTTAATTTTGAATACAACCTAAATTTAAATAATAATCAATTTCATATGTACTATTTGAATAAATCCAATGAAATACTAAAAAATAATGAAATCTATATTCCGGGTGGGGTAGTTTCTTTGAATAGAAAATCAGATCCTAATATATGCTTTGTGAAAGGAAAGGGAAGCCGTGTTTGGGATATCGATGGGAATGAGTATATCGATTATCAAGCAGGATTTGCAGCTGCATTCTTAGGTCATAATGATGAGCAAGTTAATGAAGCTGTAAAACATTCTTTGAACGAAGATATGTTATTAATGGGAGCTGGACCAACAGAATTAGAAGGAGAATTTGCGGAGTTATTTTGTAAAGCGGTTCCATTTGCTGAAAAAATTCAAATCACTACATCGGGATCAGAAGCAACCTATCATGCAATTAGATTGGCGCGAGCTGCTACGGAGCGAGATCATGTTATTATTATTCAAGGGGGCTATAATGGCTGGTTTAATGAAGTTGCAGCGAATGTAATAAGTGATCTGAAAGATGTAGGTGAACGCGTTAGCCCAGGAGAATATCCCTACGACGGATTATCCGCTGGTGTTCCAGATTCAACCAAGAAATTAGTGCATATAGTAAATTTTAATGATTTAGAATCTATCGACTTTTTATTGACAAAGTACCCGATTGCATGTATTATACTTGAACCTATTTTGCAGAATATTGGTATTGTACTACCCTTGGATGGTTACTTACAAGGTTTGCGAGATCGTGCCGATCGGGATGGGTTTCTACTCATCTTTGATGAGGTAAAATCTGGATTTCGCCATGCAATAGGAGGTTATCAGAGTATCTGCGGGATTCAACCCGACATCAGTACCTTCGGAAAAGCCGTTGCCAATGGGTATCCATTAGGTGTCATCGCTGGTAAAAAAGAATTGATGGATTTATTTGTTCATCCGGAAAAATCAAAACGAGTGCTAATTGCAGGCACTTTCAATGCCCATCCTTTAAATACCATTGCAGCTATTGCTACCCTAAAGAAGCTAGCTGATCCAAGTTATGATGTATATAATCATGTAGACAAACTTGGGAAAATGATGGAGGAAGGATTAAACAATATCTTATCTCCATATGGTATTCCGTTTTATGTGTCAAGAATGAAATCCGCATTCTGCACTTATTTTATGGATCATCAACCTAAAGATTTTCATGATTTGGCTAAAAATAATAACATGAATTTTGATAAGGAATATAGGAAACGATTGATTCAAAAAGGCATATTTAATTTCCCTTTACCGGTGAAACAGGGGAGTATTTCATATGCACATACGGAAGATGATATAGCCGAAACTTTAGCAAAAACCAAAATTGTCCTTCAAGAAATGATCGGATAACCTTTAAAAACCAAACTAGGACTTAAGACCAATTATACTTTCTAGTAAGGTACTACCCTCATAAAATAACCAAAATATAAAATGAAATTATGAATGAGAAAATTAATTATCTGCAAAAGATAAAGCCTAAATCATTAGCAATACCTGTTGCTATAGTTATTTGGCTACTGTCTAGCCTTTGGGGAGAAAGGGCTTTGGCAGTTGAAGAAAAATGGCCAACACATATTGGTTCAGTTAAAGAATTGGATCAGCAACGTGTCATTACGGGCTTGGTCAGCGACTCTTTAGGTACTGCATTAGCAGGAGTAACTGTATCCGTAAAAGATAAATCATCAATCGGGACAACGACTGATTTGAATGGCCGTTATTCCTTGGAGGTCCCAAGTAATGCAATTATATCCTTTAGTTTAATTGGGTTTATAACGCAAGAACTCAGTTTACCTGAGGGAAGTGTGCTCAATGTTAAGCTCATAGAATCAGTAAACACATTGGATGATTTTGTTGTGGTAGGATTTGGTAAACAAAAAAGGACGGATATGATTGGGTCAGTGGTTTCTGTAAAACCATCTGAGTTGAAAGTTCCATCTAGTAACTTGACTACGGCTCTGGCAGGCCGAGTTGCAGGGATGATTGCGTACCAACGAAGTGGAGAACCAGGTTTAGACAATGCTGATTTTTTTATTCGAGGTGTAACAACCTTCGGATATAAAGTTGATCCGCTTATTTTAATAGATAATGTGGAAGTGACTACTACCGATTTGGCTAGGTTACAAGTGGATGATATTGAGAGTTTTTCTATCATGAAGGATGCCACAGCAACAGCGATTTATGGAGCGCGAGGAGCGAATGGGGTTATTTTAGTGACGACTAAACAAGGTAAAGAAGGACCTGCGAAATTAAATTTTAGAATGGAAAATTCTTTTTCGTCTCCAACGCGTAATGTTGAATTAGCAGATCCTATTACTTATATGAAATTGCATAATGAAGCGGTTTTGACAAGGGATCCTTTAGGGATAACGCCTTATTCCTTTGAAAAAATTGACAATACAGTTATTGGATCGGGAGATATGAAATATCCGACGACAGATTGGCAATCGGAGTTATTAAAAGATGTAACTATGAATCAACGAGCAAACCTCAGTGTCACGGGAGGTGGTAAGGTAGCTCAATATTTTGTTTCTGGAGCATTTAGCAGAGATAATGGGGTGTTGAAAGTTAATGGAAAAAGTAACTTTAACAATAATGTTGATCTGAAAACGTATACCCTGCGTGCAAATGTAAATATTAATTTAACTACCTCCACGCAATTGTGGGTAAGGTTGAATGGATCTTTTGATGATTACATAGGTCCAATTAATGGTGGCCAACAAGTGTATCGAGATATTATGAGGACAAACCCAGTAATGTTTTCACCATTTTATCCTACTGGAGATCGGTACCCTTATATCAATCATATTCTTTTTGGAAATTCAGAAGATCGTGGAAGTCAACTTTACCTCAATCCTTATGCAGATATGGTAAAAGGATATAAGGAATATTCTAGGTCAATGATGCTAGCCCAATTAGAACTTCGTCAGGATTTATCAAAAATCACCGAAGGATTGTCCTTTAGGACGATGGCCAATACTACTAGAAATTCCTACTTTGATGTTACCAGACAATATATTCCATTTTACTATTCATACCAAGGGATTGGTCCAAATGGACCTTCAGACTATATCTATAATTTAATCAATGAAGATACTGGAACAGAATATTTAAATTATAGTGAAGGTGCAAAAACATTAAGTTCCTTATTTTATATGGAATCAGCATTGAATTATAACAGGACCTTTAATTCAAAACATAATTTAAGTGGTTTAATGGTATTTATTATTCGTAATAAATTACAGGGTAATGCTGGAAATTTGCTTTTATCGTTGCCTTTTAGAAATGTTGGTCTATCTGGAAGAACCACTTATTCTTATGATAGTCGATATTTTGCTGAATTTAATTTTGGTTATAATGGCTCTGAACGGTTTCATAAAAGTCATCGATTCGGATTTTTCCCATCTTTTGGTTTAGCTTGGAGTGTTTCCAATGAAAAATTTTGGGCTCCAATCAAAGAAACAGTTTCTAACTTAAGAATACGCGGAACTTATGGTTTAGTAGGAAACGATGCAATTGGAGGAGATGCAGATCGATTTTTCTATTTATCGAATGTGAATATGAATTCTGGAGATCGTGGAGCATCCTTTGGAACAGATCGAAATTACTCACATAATGGAATAGTTTTAACACGCTATGCCAATCCAGATATTAGTTGGGAAACATCCAAGAAATATAATTTAGCAATTGAAATGGGTTTGTTTAATAAAACCAATATTCAAGTAGATTTATTTAAGGAACGACGAACAAATATCTTAATGGCTCGATCAAGTATTCCATCATCTATGGGTTTGGCTGCTGGGATTTCTGCTAATATTGGTGAGGCTTCAGGAAAAGGTGTTGATGCTTCTATAGACCACACCCAAACTTTTTCGAATGGTTCTTGGCTTCAAGCACGTGTTAATTTTACATATGCTACGAGTAAATATGAGGTGTATGAAGAACCACAATATAAGGAACCTTGGTTGTACCGAGCAGGATATCCATTAAGTGTTAATAGAGGATTTATTGCGGAGCGGTTATTTATAGATGATGAAGATGTTTACAATTCTCCTGTACAAAATTTTGGAGAAGTTCGAGGTGGAGATATCAAATATCTTGACGTAAACAATGATGGTCAAATTACCAATATGGATCGTGTTCCAATAGGTTATCCTACGATTCCTGAGGTTATTTATGGGTTTGGATTTTCATACGGAATTAAGAGTTTTGATGCATCCATCTTTTTTCAAGGATCAGCAAGATCATCATTTTGGATGGATCCTACTGCAACAGCACCATTTGAAAGTTATTCCTATTATTCCGGAGAGAATTCTGGAAAATTGATGCAAAATCAATTATTACAAGCTTATGCTGATAGTCATTGGTCAGAATCTAATCAAGATATCTATGCTTTATGGCCAAGGTTAAGTGAAAATTATGTGAATAATAATTTGCAAACGAGTACCTGGTTTATGCGTGATGGAACATTTCTTCGTTTGAAACAAGCTGAAATTGGCTATTCATTACCAAATAAACTAATTGAACGAGTTAAACTTGGTAAAGTAAGGTTTTATGCAAGTGGTACGAATCTATTATCCTGGAGTAAATTTAAATTATGGGATATAGAAATGGCAGGAAATGGCTTGGGTTATCCTGTACAACGAGTATTTAATTTTGGTGTTCAATTAGCTTATTAATTATGAAAAGTATGAAAAAAATTAGAATTGCACTAATGAGTGTATTTCTTTTATCATCGATAAGTTGTAATAAATTTATGGATGTAATACCAGATAACGTACCTACCATAGATCAAGCTTTTGCTATGCGTAATGTAGCTGAGCGTTATTTATTTACCATATATTCCTTATTGCCTAGACATGGGGATGGAACAGGTAATGCAACAAATTTAGGTGATGAATTGTGGGGGGTTTATCCTTATAATACCAATGAGGCCTGGCGAATTTCAAGAGGAGAACAAAATGTAGTAAGTCCATTTCAAGATTATTGGACAGGTTCACGAGGTGGAAGGAATTTATTTGTGTGTCTTCGGGAATGCAATATTTTTTTAGAAAATGTAGGAAAAGTACCGGATATAGAACCGCACGAATTAATTCGTTGGACTGCAGAGGTAAAATTCTTGAAAGCGTATTTTTTATATTGGTTAGTTCTTCGGTATGGGCCAGTACCTATCATGCGAGAAAACATACCTATCGATGCAGGATTAGAAGAAGTTCGTGTTCGGAGAGAACCAGTGGATGATGCTTTCGCTTATATGGAGGAGCTCATGAATGAAGCGATTGAAGGACTTCCAGAAATTATTTATAATGAAGCGACGGAGATGGGGCGTATTACTCGTGCTGCAGCGATGGCCATGAAGGCTAAAATATTAGTTACAGCTGCTAGTCCTTTTTATAATGGGAACACGGATTACGCACAATTTATAGATAAAGATGGCAAACCGTATTTTAATCAAAACTACAGTGTAGAGAAATGGCAAAAGGCGGCAAATGCAGCAAAAGAGGCTATTGATTTTGCACAGCAAAATGGATTAGCTTTATTAGATCCTAGTCAGGTTAATGCAGTAGGTCAAGCAAGTTTATCGGATACGACTAAAATCCAACTCGCACTTCGATTGAGTGTAACCAAGCGTTGGAATTCGGAGTTGCTATGGGGAGATCCGAATAATACCTTATCGCAAGTGATTTACACGCCTAGGTCTTGGGATCCAGCAAATGGTCATTATAACCTTTCAGGAAGATATGGTCCTCCAAAGAAAATGATTGAAATGTATTACAGTGATCATGGTGTGCCAATTAATGAAGATAAGGAATGGGATTATGAAGGAAGAAATGATCTTCAAGTAGCTACAGCATCTGATAAATATAATATTAAAGAAGGGTATACTACCGCAAAATTGCATTTCAACCGAGAAAATAGATTTTATTCGAGTATTGGTTTTGATGGCGGAATTTGGTTTGGTCAAGGCAGGACAAATGATAATGATGCCTTTTATTTGATGGGTAAAGCCAATCAAGCAGCGGGCGTTATAGATCGAGAATTTCATAGTCCGACAGGATACTGGCCTAAAAAGATGGTTCATTATGAGAATGTTGTTACAGCAACAGGCTATACACAAACCTGGTATCCTTGGCCTGTTTTACGCTTGGCAGACTTATATTTGTTGTACTCAGAAGCATTAAATGAAGCTTCAGGACCTTCCGAAGAGGTTTATACCTACATCAATAAAGTGAGAGCCCGTGCAGCACTTCCAACAGTTCAAGAGTCTTGGACTAATTACTCCAAAAATCCTACAAAATATACTAGTAAAGATGGATTACGTGACATTATACACCGCGAACGTACGATAGAACTAATGTTCGAATCGCATAGATTTTGGGATTTAAGAAGATGGAAAACTGCGGTTGATGAGCTGAATTCAGATATTATCGGTTGGAGTTTGGATCAGTCAGAGGCTATATCTTATTATAAAGATCGAGTAATCTTTTCTCAAGAGTTTACACAGAAAGATTATTTATGGCCCCTAAGTGAGAGTACTTTACAAATTAATGGAAACTTGGAGCAAGCTCCAGGTTGGTAACAAAAATATGGTAATCCAATGAATAGCTATATTAAAACTAAAAAATATCTATTTTCAATCTTGTGGATTGGATATGTGATAACCACTACCGTTTTCCTACAAGCATGTAAGGAAGATATGCACCAACCGTTAGTTGGTGGAATAAAACCTGAACCTTTAAAAAATGTACAAATTGAAAATAAGAATGGTGTTGCCGTGCTGACGTACGATTTACCGGATGAGGGTGCATTTTATGTTTTGGCAGAATATGAGCCCAAACCAGGGGTAAGGAGAGAAGCAAGATCCTCTGTCTATAAACAAGAATTAATGTTAGACGGATTTTATAAGGATCAAGAGTATGAGGTGAACTTATATGTGGTCGGGAAGGACGAGCAACGATCAGCGCCTTTGAAAATTTCCGTAAACCCTTTGCCTCCGCCTTACATGACTACGTTTAGTACGATTCAAGTTTTTGAAGATTGGGGAGGTTTGACTATCAATGCTTTGAATGATGGAGGAAATGATTTTATGTTTTCTGTATTTGAAGTTGGAGCGGATGGAAAGCCATTAGCGGAAAACGCTCACTATACCAAACAAAAGGACATTCAATTTTCAATAAGAGGCTATGAAGCTAAAAACACCAAATTTGGTATTTATGTTCGTGATAAATTTGAAAATCGTAGTGACACTTTATTCTTAGATTTAAAGCCATTATTTGAAAAAGAAATAGATCGCAGTAAATTTTTAGAAGTTAGGCTTCCTACAGATACTTATATTGGCCATAACCTCATCAATACCCCGATGCATAGAATGTGGAATGATGATATAACCAATCGCGATAATTTATTCTTGACTTTACCTAATGCATCACCAATACCGCAATGGTTCACCTTTGATATGTCGAAAAAAGTAAAATTATCAAGGATGAGAATTTGGCATAGAAACACATTTTTCTTTGAAGGAGGTAATTTAAAACGCTTTGAATTGTATGGAAGTAATGATCCTGCAGCTGACGGATCTTGGGAAAGTTGGAATCTAATAGGATCTTTTGAATCGAAGAAACCTTCTGGTTTACCAAGAGGACAGCTCTCAAATGAAGATAACGAATACATCAGAGCTGGGGAAGAATTTGTTTTTGGATTGGACAATCAGCCTTATCGATATTTAAGATTGAAAACGTTGGAAGTTTGGGGAGGTGTGCAATATATCTCCATTCAAATGATGAAGGTTTGGGGCGAGGAAGTAGAATAATTAAGTCATGGATAATCTTATGAAAAAGTATATAAATTATAATAGCCTATTTAAGATAAGTATCTTATTTATGCTTTTCCAGATATCGTGTACCAAACAAGATCATTTTTACAAAGAATTTGTAGACAGCAAGATTCGTCATTATGCTGGAAAAGCGGATAGTGTAAAAGTTTACTCTGGCGAAAATCGTGTTAAATTATTTTGGGAGATAAATGATCCATTAGTGAATGGAGCAACCATATATTGGAATCAAAAAAAGGATTCTCTAGTGGTAAGCCATCCCAGCAAATTGACTTCTTGGGAGGTTTTTATTCCAAATTTATCGGAATCTAGCCATGCCTTTATCATTGTTACAAAGGATCAGAACAATCATACTTCGATACCCGTACAAGCTTTTGGCAATGCTTATGGCAATCGATTTAAACAGCAAGTTCATAATCGTAGTATCAGAGGTATAATCTACACAAAAGGGGATTTACAATTAAACTGGTTGGGAGAATCATCTCCTGTGATGATTAATACTGAAATATGGTTTACGAATAATGAAGGAAATATTGATACTACTCGATTAAATAGAGCAGAAAACAATGCTATTTTAACAGGGTATAAACCGAATACTGAAATTCGATTTAGATCTTCGTTTTTGCCTAAAATTGATGCAGTTGATACGCTTTATTCGGAAACGGAGTCATTAATTCCAGAAGTAGATGAGTTACTTGATTGGGATAAATTTTCGGAGGTACAATTGCCTACTGATACTTACCAAGGTCATGTGAGTCTTGCTGCCCATATGAGGAAAATGTGGAATGATGATATTACGACAAATTCCAATCTATTTTTGACAATTCCAAACTTATCGCCTATACCTCAATGGTTTACTTTTGATTTAGGGGTGACAGCAAGTTTGTCAAAAATGAAGATTTGGCATCGCGCAGGATTTCTTTATGATCTAGGTAATCTGAAGCAGTTTGAAGTATATGGTAGCAATGATCCAAACCCAGATGGAACATGGGAAAGCTGGAACAAAATAGGAACGTTTAACTCTAAAAAGCCTTCAGGTTTACCATTAACCCAAACTTCTCAAGCCGATAGAGATTACATTAATGCAGGGGAAGATTTTATTTTTGAAGAAGGCACGCCTTCCTACCGATATATCCGGATAAAAACATTAGCTATTTGGGGAAATGTTCAATATATCTGCATTCAAAAAATGCAATTATGGTCTAATTTATAAGAAATTAATAAATCTATTTATATGAAAAAGCAAGATAATGATTTAGCACAAAGCCAATTAAAATCGAACGATTCAGGGTTAAATAATGAGGGGTCCGCGGTGGACAGAAGATCATTTTTAAGAACTATGGGAATTGCGATCCCAGCCATAAGTATTTTTTCTGCGAGTTGTTCTACAAGTAAAAATATGAGTGCTGCAGGTCAAGGCCAAGCAAAACCAGCAATAGTACCTGGATTTGAAAAAGAGGCAGCTTCAGCAATGACCCATAAAGACTGGGTTGCGGTATCTGATCGCAGAATTAAGGTAGGTATCATTGGGGAGGGGGCCTCTAATTTTGGTTCCAGTTTTGGATTTCAAAATCATCCAAATGTAGAAATAGTGGCGGTTAGTGATTTAATTCCAGAACGTAGAGATAATTTAGCCAAGCGAGTTGGTTGTAGTAAGACATATGATTCATTAGAAAAATTATTAGAAGATGATTCGATTGAAGCGGTATGGATTGCGACCGACGCACCTAGCCATGCGAAACATGCGATGATGGCTTTGAAAAAAGGAAAACATGTAGGAGTAGCTGTACCTGCAATTTTTGGATCTGTAGAAGAAGCATACGATTTGTTTGATACTGTGAAGAAAAGTGGTAAAGTATATATGATGTTTGAAACATCGATGTACCATGAACCATTGTGGGCAATGCGTCAAATTTATAGAGCTGGAGGATTTGGAGAAATTATCTATTCTGAAAATTCTTATTATCATTATACAGGTGAAAAAATCACTCCTTCTTATGGGGAGTGGAGAAAAGGATTACCTCCAATATGGTACCCAACCCATGCAACTGCATATTATGTAGGAGTTACCAATGGACATTTTACCGATGTTTCTTGCTTAGGTGTAAAAAGTATCATTGAACATAGTAAGCCGCAAAATAATCGGTATAAAAATCCATTTAGAACTCATTTAGCTCAATTTACTACCGACAAAGGAGGTGTAAATACGACTTGTATTAGTTTTGATTCTTATGGACCTGGAAGAGAGGGCGGAACGGTGAGAGGACAACAGGGGGCATACTATGATAAGTATACAGGTACAATGAAAGAATTTCCAAATATTGTACGTCCATCTCTACCTCCAGGTATGGAAGCAGGAAGTCATGGAGGATCCCATGGTCGTCTAACCAATGAGTTCATTACGTCTATTTTGGAAAATAGAAAACCTTTAGTTGATGTGGCAATGGCTTTAAACATGAGTGTACCAGGGACTATAGCCCATCAATCTGCTTTGAAGAATGGAGAACGAATGAAAGTTCCGTTTTTTAAATTATAATTCTGATTTACCGATTATATGCTATCCATGAATGAGTTAAATACGAATCGTTCCATGACTACAATACGTGGAGTAATTGGAATTTCAAAAGCCGATATTACTCCTGACTTAGGTATATACTCTAGGAATTGGGGTGCATCAACTAAAGATAATTCCAAAGGCATACACATGCCTTTGGAGTTAACTTGCATGACTATTCAATCTAGAAAGGATGCAAGTCCTATCATTTTTTTAGGGATGGATCTTGGATGGTGGAAAAGCAAAGAGGACGAAATGAATTTTAGGGGAGGAATTGCAGCTGCATTAGGCATACCTGTTAATCAAATCTTTGGTTGTTTGTCTCATACGCATTCTGGACCATCTATTTGGTCGGAAAACAAAAATAAACCTGGGGGAGAATACATATTGCCCTATTTGGCACAATTGAAACAAGTGGCAATTACAGCCATAAAGCAGTCATTAGTGACAGCTGAGGATGCCATAATCGATTGGATGTACGGGGATTGTTCTCTTGCTCGAAATAGAGATTTATATTACCAAAAAGAAGCAAGGTATGTCGTGGGATACAATCCTGAAATGGATGCGGATAAAACCATATTGGTCGGAAGACTCAGTAATTTGAAAGGCCAACTGAAAAGTTTGATTATTAATTATGCCTGTCATCCTACTACATTAGCTTGGGAGAATGAATTATTATCGCCGGATTTCATCGGTCCAATGCGGAAATTAATAGAAGAAGAATTAAAGGTGCCCTGTTTGTTTTTACAAGGTGCATCTGGTGATCTTTCCCCTATAGAACAATATACTGGAGATCTTCAAATTGTAGAGCGCCATGGAAAGCAATTAGGTTATGCAGCATTAGCTGTGCTCATGAATATGCCCCAAAGTTCGCATAAACTTTATTTTGAAGGGGTAAAAGAATCTGGAGCACCATTAGGAATCTGGAAAGCCAGAGAATCCATTAATCTTAACCATGTCCATAGTAAGGTATTTCAAGTTTTATTACCGATAAAGGTATATCCATCAGTTCAAGAACTGGAACTTAAGATACAAGCTTCATCTGATAGAAATGAGATTGAAAAATTAAATCGATTAAAAGGTAGTTCAGCTATGTATTATCAGCAAAGCCATATTGAAATTTCTGTATGGATTTGTGTCATAGGAGAATTCATTTTTATTGGACAATCTTTCGAAGCATATTCCAAATATCAAGAAGAATTACGAAAAAGTTTTCCTAATTATAAAATTGCTGTAGTAAATTTTGTTAATGGTCCTGGAGGATATATTGCTAATGAAGAATATTACGATGAACAGATTTATTCTGTAATCAACAGTCCATTTCTAAAAGGTTCTCTCGAACATTTAATTGAAACCACAAAGAAAGAGCTTCAAAACTTTCTTATATAACTCAAAAAAAACCTAAACATCCATGTCACAAATATCATTAAAAGTACTATCTAAAGAGGACGTAGCCGAATTGCTAGACCTTGAATCTATATTGAGCATCACCGAGGAAGTTTTTAAACGCTTTGGGAATGGTGAAATCTATTCACCCGCAAAAGAATCATTACCGTTACAAGAGAAATCATTGCCTGGTATGCATTGGATAAACAGCATGCCTGCATTTTTGAAATACGAAGATATAGTAGGTATAAAGTGGGTAAACGTAACATCTGAGAATATTCAACGGAATTTGCCAGTAACGATGGGTGTAATTTTACTTAATGATGCCATAACAGGTTTACCTATAGCCATCGTAGATGGAACTTGGATAACCCATATACGAACAGGAGCATCTAGTGCAATTGGAGCCAAGCTATTTGCTCGTAAAAATTCAAAAATTATAACCTTGGTTGGCTGTGGAGCAGAAGGCTTAACCAATTTAATAGCCACCTGTACGTATTTTGATTTCGAAGAAATTAGATTAGTGGATATAAATCCTGAAGCGATAAATCAGCTGAAAATGAAATTACCTGAAAACCTTCAATCCCTTGTTTTGGCGTACGATTCAGTTGAAAAGGCAGTAAGAGAGTCTGATATAATTCTGTTGACTACTACAGCACAGATTCCTTTAATGAAAGTAGCATGGGCTAAGCCAGGAGATTATATAAGTACGATTTCTTGTTTTGCCGATATAGATCCTGAATTTGTCCAAGCAGCAGATAAGCTATATATGGATGATAAAGAATGCGCTACTAAACGAGTAAGAATGATGTCTGGAGTACAATGTGAAGATGAAGATGTATTTGGTGATATCTGTGAGGTCATGGCAGGTAAAATTCCAGCTCGAGAAAATGATGAGGAAATTATAGTCTATACCCCGGCAGGAATGGGTGCCGTGGATGTGGGAGTTGCACTTGAAGCTTTAAAAAGATCTTCAAAATTAACAGAACAAAAGGAAATAGTATTGGCCAAACAAGTATAAAATAGGATGGAGAAGATATTTAAAGATCAAGTGGTAATCATAAGTGGGGGAATGGGGGATATTGGTTATGCCACAGCTATGCGTTTTGCTGTACAAGGAGCTAATATAGCGATAGGAGATGTGCTTGAGGAGCAGTCAGCAATTGTACAAGAAAAAACCAAAGCGTTAAGCAGTTTAGGTGTTCATGTTCATTACCAACAAGTAGATGTAAGAAGTAGTGAACAGGTAAGGGAGTGGCTGAATCAAGTGGAACAGCAACTTTCTATTCCACAAATTATTATTTGTAATGCAGCTATCGCTAGTTTGAAATCTTTATATCAATTAAGTCCAGAAGATTGGGAGAATGAGATGCAAGTGAATCTTAATGGTTCATTTTTTCTTTCTCAAATGGCAACGGAAAGCATGTTAAATAAAAATTTGGGGGGGTATGTCGTATTTGTGAATAGCTGGGCTTCAACAAATGTGCATTTACATATGCCTGCCTATTCGGTAAGTAAAGCAGCATTGACTATGTTATGTAAATGTATGGCTTTAGAATTGGCTCCAAAGAATATTATAGTAAATAGTATAGCTCCAGGATATGTTGATGCTGGCCTGACAGGGAAATTTTGGCAAGAAAAGCCAGAGCTAAAAGATAAAGCGAGGGAGCGTGTCCCAACAAGAACAGTCATATCTGCAGAGGAGGTGGCAGACCAAATCGTATACTTAAGTCATCCAACGAATAAACATATTACTGGTACAACGTTACTGATGGATGGAGGTTTATCCATCAAATAGTTGAGGTTCCTTGAATTTCACAAATTATAACCTATAATTTTATTATGAATTTAGATCTTACGGTTTTAGATATTAGCATATTTAGTTTTTATTTATTGCTAGTTTTTGCATTAGGAATGTACGCTTCTCGTGAAGGGAAGAAAACAAAAAGGGATTATTTTTTGGCAGGAGATAAATTATCCTGGTGGATGATTGGGGGAAGTATCATCGCTGCAAATATAAGTAGCCATCATTTGGTAGGTGCGATGGGTGTAGCCTATAATAGGGGTTTTATTGCAGTCGTTTCAGAATGGGGGGCAATTTTATTAGGTTTGAATGCATTACTATGGATATTTCTGCCATTTTATTTAAGGAATGGTTTTTTCACCATGCCTGAATTCTTAAAGAAAAGATTCGATGGTTCGGCAAGAACCGTTTATTCTATTTTAGTCGTACTAACCTATGTATTTGTAGAAATAGGTTCGGTGTTATTTTTAGGTGCATTATCTCTTCATTCCTTATTAGGTATCCCCATTTTCACCAGCGTGGTAGTCTTAGCTGTTGCAACGGGATTATATACTATTTTTGGTGGATTGCGCGCGGTGGTATGGACAGAGATGTTGCAATTAGTTGTTCTATTAGCAGGTATGCTCATATTGTCGTATGTCACGATTTCTGCTTCAGGAGGTCTTCCAGCTGTCTTAGAAACGTCCAAAAATTGGGATATATTATTGCCAGCAAACGATCCTGATTTTCCATGGACGATGTATTTAGGAGGTTCCTTGTGTGTTAGTATTTTTTATTTTGCAACTAACCAATTCGTAGTGCAACGGGTATTAGCGGCAAAAAATGAATGGCATGCTCGAATGGGGGTTATTTTTGCTGGATATCTTAAATTTCTAGTTCCATTTTTAATTGTGATGCCGGCATTAGTGGCGACAAAGTTGTTTCCAGATCTAGAAAAACCCGATTTACTGTTTGCTACATTAGTAGAAAACTTATTGCCACCAGGATTAGTGGGTTTAGTGATGGCTGGACTAATTGCAGCAATCATGTCTCATTTATCAGGAGCCATAAATTCTTGTACAACCATTTTAACCATGGATGTTTATTTACCTTATATTAAACAAGATGCTACCGATAAAGAATCGGTTAGATTCGGAAAAATTGTAGGTGTTGTTGTTGTTATAGTAGGTATGGTATGTACTGCATTATTAATTAATCATTCTAATAAGCCTATATTTCTATTCTTAATGAAAGCATACGGGTATTTTACCCCAGGAATTGCGACCATGTTTTTAATGGGGATTTTATGGAAGAGAACTACCAATAAAGGGGCTTTAGTGGCAGGGATATTAACAATTCCATTGTCTTTAACATTAGAGTATTTATTTCCTTCTATACCTTATATGAATCGAGCAGGAATTGTATTTTGGACCTGTATGGCGACCTGTACCATAGTCAGTTTATTGACAAAACCGAAATCTGATGAAGAGCTTGTGGGCTTAATTTGGACGAAGGAAAGTATGAAGTTACTTCCAGAAGAAAGGTATATGCAGAAAGGATTAAGAAATCCTGTAATATATTGGGCCATTATTAACATCGTGGTTATTGGATTTTACATTGCCTTTGCATAATTGATACTTATGGAAAAAGAATTTATAAGTAAACCACTAGGGACCCATCGAAACCTTTTAGGAGAAGGACCGCTATGGGATGAGGATAAATCCATATTATATTGGGTAGATATTCAGCTAGCAGAGATTCATCAGTGGGATTTCCAAACAGAAGTCCATACCACCTATTCATTTCCAGTTCGTATAGGAGCAATCGCTAAGAGATCCGATACGGGATTTATTGCAGCAACAGAAAAAGGATTTGCTACCATAGAAATTCCATCCTGTGAAATTCATTTTATTGGAAATCCAGAAGAACAATTAGTTCATAATCGATTTAATGATGGTAAATGTGATCGGAAAGGTAGGTTTTGGGCAGGTACTTTAAATGAAAATGGGGTAAAAGAAGCAGCAGCATTGTATAAACTTGATCATTCAGGTAAATTTTCAAAAATGTTAGCGGATGTCTCATGTTCCAACGGGATAGCCTGGACTGCTGATTATCAGAAAATGTATTATATCGATACTTCTACAAGATCCATTGTCGAATTTGATTTTGATGAACAACTTGGCTTAATCAGTAATAAAAAACTGGTTCTATTAGTTCCTGCTACAGATGGTATTCCAGACGGAATGACAATCGATCAGCAAGGTATGCTTTGGGTTGCTTTATGGGGAGGTGGAAAAGTTATTAAAATCGATCCTAAAAAAAGGATGGTAGTTGGAGAAATTAAAGTACCATCAAAATTAGTGACCTCTTGCGCATTTGGAGGCAAGGATTTCAAAGATTTATTCATTACTACGGCAAGTATAGGGTATACTGAAAAGGAATTTTCAGAAGAACCGTTGGCTGGATGTACATTTGTTGTTAGTCAACTGGAGGTAGGCGGGGAACCTTCAAATCATTACATAAGTTCTATATAATCTACTAGACGCTCCATTTTTTATTTTAATTTTCAATAAATAGTATTAAAAAAAGCCTAAGCAAGTCTTAGGTTTTTTTATGCGATTTATAGGCAGTAAAATTAAATAGTTCTTAAATTTTTATAGGTCAATTGCTATTACACACTGTCAATATCTTCCAAATTCAATCAAATTTATAAGCTTGTTTTTTTGTTCAATAGTTTAGTTCTCGATATCAACAATAGCCTAGCATGCAGGCTGAAGGTTTAATTTAAAAAAATAAAAAAAATGGCAATTATTTCAAAAGGTATTTTAGGAGGTTTTAGTGGAAAAGTTGGTAATGTAGTAGGCGGTAATTGGCGAGGAATTCAATATATCAGATCTCTTCCAAAAAAAGTGAGCAGAATTCCAAGTTTAAGTCAATTGGAACAACGAGCTAAGTTTGGTTTAGCTGTAGGATTTCTAAAAAAAGTAAAACCAGTTTTGGAATTAGGTTTTCCTAAGACAGCAAAGGCTTCGGAAACTCCTATGAATGAAGCTTGTAGTTATTTTATTCAACATTCCATAACTGGACGATTTCCAACATTTGGCGTTGATTTTAAGGAAGTACAATTGAGTAAAGGTTCATTGGCTACCTTAAAACAAGCGAAGTTAATTTATGCAGACGGTGTTATAAAATTGTCCTGGGAATTTACAAATGGCGGACTCTTCGGGCAAGGTAACGATCAGGTGATTTTAATTATTTACGTTGTTGAAAACGAGGAGGTTCAATTCTTGAATACAAGTAAAAGGCAAGATCAATTGGTGGAATATCAAGTTCCAAAAGATTTGAGTGGATTGGAGGTTGTTACTTGGGCATTTACTTATAATAAACAGAATAAACAAGCTTCGAAAACGCAATTTCTTGGATCTACCAAATTATTTTAAACGATGAAGGGGCTAATAGCCCCTTCAATAATTTTTAAAGATAATGCTTCAGTTAATTCGCGTGTATGAAGGGAAAAACAGTACCTTATCTCATTTATATATAGATCAATTGTTTTTCTGTTACATTCTTGAAGATTCCATTCGAACGCTTAAACTAGCAGGGAGAACATGTATTCCAAATGGGATTTATGAAATGACGTTGAATGTAGATGCTGGAATGAATTTAAATTATAGGAATAAAATAGGGAAAAATCATTATGGAATGGTTGAGATTTGTGGAGTTCCTAATTTCTCTATGGTTTTCTTTCATATTGGAAATACACATTTGGATACCAAAGGATGTTTGCTTACCGGTGAATATTTTCGAATCGAAAATGAGGATTACCAAGTTCTTCAATCCGCTCAAGCATACAAGCGTCTATACAGAAAATTATCAAGCCTGATACAGCAAAGAAAAACTTGTTTGGAGGTAATCAATAGTTGTATGCATTCAGGTTTATAGGGTCTGTTTTACATTAATAAAAATGATTATTTTATGAAAAAAAAGAATATTTTGAAATTAATAGAGCTTTTGGAGATGCTATTGAATGCTCCTATTCCAATATCTCAAAAATTATCTAAACTAAAAACCTATGTGTCGATGAGTTTGACCATGATTAAAAATATGTTAGAGTTGGATGAAAAACGAGAAATCAATTCCAAAACAAAAAACAATCAACATGATTTGGCCAGCTAATGGGAAAATAGCCGCCATCGGTGGTACACTTTGTACAATAGGGGCTACCTACACTTGGGCAGATATAGTCAGTACTATAGCGATGGCAAGTGCTGGCACAATAGTAAGTTTTTTGATAAGTGATGGATTGAGTAGAATCTATAAAAGAAGAAAATTGTAATTCATGAAAAATGCGACAATAAGTCGCATTTTTTTTATTCATTTAATTTAAAATTATTTCAGAAGCATCGCTTCTTTATGGGATAATATTTGTTTATAAGTCGGATTTCCTTGACTAAAAAGTTGTTTATGGTATGGCGCTGGAATCAAAACTTTTACTTCGAAGCGTTCTAAAGGAATAAAAAATAATACGCCGTGATGGATGAATTTTTCGTCATTTAACTCGGTAAATTTATCCGCTTTTTCATTTAAACGGTTCAATGCTTCTAGTTTTTTGATTACCTGCAACATTCCTTATTTTTCTTCGTGAAATACTAAAATAGGCACTTTTGAATGAAATGCTAGGTTATTACTTACACTATTTGTAAATAATCGATCAAACCAATTTCGATTCCTTTTAACAACTGCAAAAATATCAATATTGTTTTCAAGTAAATAGGTCGTGATGGTGTTTTCGACACTCTCTACCTCATCTAAGAGGACATAATTGATTTCTTCATTGGGAAATTCATGCTTCCAAGCTTCAGTATGCAATAAAACCTGATTTACTGTTTCATTTTTTAGAACATGGACACAATCTATTTTGGAGCCTGTTGCATTAGCCATCATAATCATTTCTTTGAGAGCAGATTTATCTTTATCTCTAAATAAGGTAGTAAAAGCTGCTTTATTAAGACCTTGAAATTTGGCATGAGGTGGAATCGCTAAGACTGGATTTTGCACATTCTTAATGACATCTACGGTGTTGGTTCCGATAACTTTTGATAGAAATCCTGATTCACCATGTGTCCCCATCACAATGAGATTAAATTTTTCGGTTTTTACCAAGCGTTGAACAACAAATGGGAGGGGACCTTCTTCAAACAGAAAAATCAATTCTACATCGTTTAAGTTTTCATGTTCGGCAATTTCATGAAGTCTTTGACTTTTTTTTCTAAAGACTTCAAATTGATCTAATTCAATAGATTGATAGACCTCTCCTAATAACTCAGGTTGTCCTGCATGTGTAGCAGATAATACGGGTTCTAGAAAACTATAAAGGACATAGATTTTTGCGTCGATAGATTTTGCAATATTTAATGCATAAACAAAAGCATTATTAGCAATTTCAGAAAAGTCAGTGGGAAAAAGGATAGTTCTCATAGCTATTCATTTAGAGTTTGTTAAATTTACCAAAATAACTTTGAAACATTTAATGATGTTAGTCATTATTTTAGTTGAATTGTAGCATTTCTAAAGGCATACTCGTTTAAGATAATAATGCATAAAATGAATAAATGTATGGTTGTAAACGAATTCACCTATCATAAGGATTAAAGCAAAAAGATTAGGTAAAGACATAGGTGGGAATATTTAATAAATATCTTAAGAACCAAGTTCCATTGAGTTTGCAAACTGCTTTGGAGCAATGTTCTATGTCGAATTCTGAGAAAAGTAAAGCTTTTATCTATAAAAAATATTACGGGTATATAATGGCCATTGTAATTCGATATATGCGAAATGAAATGGAGGCAGAAGAACTAACGAATGAGTGTTTTGTCAAGATTTTTAATAAATTATCGAGTTTTTCTGTACATGAAAATGCAGAAATATTGGAAAAAATGTTTCGTTCTTGGATTGGAAGGATTGCTGTAAATACCTCCATAGACGCTTTACGCGTCCGTAAGCAATTGTATAGGATAGACGATCTATCCAGCACAGAACTGATTCATTGTTCAGTAGCAAACGATAGTAGCTTAGAATATCAAGATATTATAGCTATGATAAGGGAATTGCCTGAAATTCAACGTACCATATTTAATATGTATGAAATCGAAGGATATTCTCATGATGAAATTTCTAAAACATTAGAAATTCCTGAGAGTACTTCTAGGACGTATTTAACAAGGGCAAAACAAAAGTTGCGCAAATTATATGAGCGTCAAATTAATTTAGAAAGAATACAATCATGATTCAATAGAACATGGATAAAGAAAATAAAAAAGAGTTAATCACTTATATTGTTGATCACCTTAAGGAAGTTGAAGAGCTACCTTATAAGGATGGTGCATGGGAGAAATTTCATCAGCAGCATCATGTGGATCAAAAAAAGAGCAGTAGGCCCTTTTATTGGATTGCTAGTGCTGCTGCTGTACTAATTATTGCGTTTTTTGGAATTCAACAATTTCAAAAGGATAATGATGTTCCTGTTTATGCAACATTAGGCTCCAAGGAAAAAAATAACCAATCAATGGAGGAGAACAAGTCATTACCCCTTCTTGAAGGTAGGATAGGGGAAGGTTCTCATGAGCAAGATACACGAATTGGTTTTCAAGATGAAAGTTCGCAAGCAGCTGCATTGACGGAAAACCGTACTATTTCAGTGCTGTCTGAAAGTTATGCTTTAAATTCTTCTGTAGGAGCAAATACAGCTATGGAAAGGCCTATGGTAAGGGCTTATCATCCTTTGCAAACAATAAAACAAATAGCCCTAATCGAATCTAAAAATCTTAATATAAATTATCCAAAAGAGGTAAAGTCTACATATAGTTTAGCCTTATCTCAAGAAAATACCTTAGCGCAGGTAGGTAAGAAGGATTTAGAATTAAGCAATAAGAAATTTCAATTTAATGAGCATTTTGATTTGGGGATGTTTGTTGCCCCAAATAACACAAACGATAAGTTTAATTTTGGTGGAGGGTTGTTGCTAGGATATAAATTAAATAAACACTTAAGTGTTCGAACTGGTTTGTCTTTCAATAAATATGAAGTTGGAAAATTAAAAGATCCAATATCTAATGAAGCGAGCCATGTGGAGCTAAGTAATGACGCAATTCAGGAAGTGGTTACAAATGGTCTTATCCAACGGGCTTCTACAAACGCATTGATTTTACCAAATATGAATGCAGTGACAGGTAACATTCAGTCTTTAGAAGTACCCCTAGAATTTAAATTAACATCTAGATCGGGCTTTTATGCGACATCAGGACTTACCTATGCCATGGTATTAGATCAAGACCGAATGATTCATTATTTTGACAATAGCAATGCTGAAGTATTTCCTGGTGGCTTACCAAGTAATGGATTGAACCAAGAATTAGAGATTAAACCGGTTAGTAAATCAATCAAAACGTCTGAAAAAAACATTAAAACTTCAGGGTTTGGAGGATTCGTTAATTTCTCTTTAGGTAAAGAAGTGAAAGTAAACAAAACCATGTCATTATCCGTAGAACCCTATATGAAATTGCCTGTTGGTAATTTTAGAGCAGCAGATATGAATTATACTCATGGCGGTATTCGAATAATTACAAACTTTTAATTGAAGTTAGATTTGATCAATTCTTACCCAAGACATACCAGCTGAAATTGCACCCTGAACACCAGGGTCACCATCTTCAAATACTAAACAATCTTTGGGATGGATTTGAAGCATATCTGCCGCAAGTAAAAAGGGTTGCGGGGAAGGTTTTCCTTCAGGGGTGTCTCCAGCACAAACTAGGGTTTCATAGCAGTCTTGTACACCAATAACTTGTAAGGTGATATTTAGGGTTGATCTAGATCCGCCGGATACAATTCCTATTTTATGGGAATGTTGATGATCCAACAGGATTTGTTTGACATAGTGAATAGGTTGGGTTTCAGCAATAAACTGTTCGATAAAAATAGTAGATTTTCTTTTTGCGAATTCTTCACGATTTAATGGGACTCCGTAACGCACGGAGATTTCATCAGCAACGGCTACCGTGGGCCAACCTGCCGTTTCATCAATTAAATCAGGATCTAAAACGATTCCATATTCTTTGGATACAGCCACATATGCAGCTTTGTGCGCATGAATATTATCGGCTAGTGTGCCATCCACATCAAATAATAATGCTTTGAAGGAAGGGACTAGTGAGTTTAGTTTCTGATATTTTTGAAATTCGAATGGAGTCATTGGGCAAAAATAAAAAAGTCTCCTGAAAAAGGAGACTTTGTATATCTTTTTATCGATTTGATTTTCTTCTTTTTAGTTCTTTCATAATTAAGCCCAATTCTCGCCCTGTTTGACCAGCTACAGAGGTGTTTTCTTGAGCGCGTCGGAATAAGTAGGGCATAACAGCTTTTACAGGGCCATAAGGCATGTATTTAGCGACATTATATCCTGCAGATGCTAGATTAAATGATAAATTATCAGACATTCCTAATAATTGAGCGAAGAATATATTGGGATGATTATGTGGGATATTTCTAGATTCCAGTTCTTCAGCCAAAATACGACAGCTCTGTTCATTATGGGTTCCAGCCATTAGGCCTATCTGATCAATATGATCTAAGCAAAAATTGATTGCTAAATTGTAATCTTCGTCTGAGGATGGTTTATCTTTTTGGATCGGTGATGGGTATCCTAATTTTAAAGCTCTTTCTCTCTCAATTTCCATATAGGCTCCACGAACGATTTTAGCCCCTAAGTGAAAGTTTTGGTTTTGCGCATAGGCGAAATCTGCTTTAAGAGAGGCTAACTTATCTGCGCGATACAATTGGTAGGTATTATAAACAATAGGTTTGTTGGAATTGTATTTTTCCATCATCTCTCTAGCAATATCATCGATGGTTTCTTGTATCCAGGAATGTTCAGCATCAATAAGTACCCTAATATCTGCATTGAAACAAGCTTTACAGATTAAATCGCAACGATTCCATACCCTTCGGTATTCTTCTTTTTCAAGATCTGTTAAGGCTTCTTTGGCATCAATTTTTGCGAATAAGTCGAATCTTCCTAATCCAGTTGGTTTGAATACGCAGAATGATATTAAGGAATTGTTTTTAGCACTTTCTACAGTATTTAATATTTCTTGACAGGTGGCATCGAAACTAGCTTCAGATTCTTCCCCTTCTACGGAATAGTCCAGGATCGTAGTTACTTTACCTTTACCTAATTCTTGAATTGCTGAAGAGCAATCTTGTATACTTTCACCCCCACAAAATTGTTTGTAGATTGTATTTTTTATGATTCCTTGAATTGGTAAACCAATGTTTAGAGAAAATTCTGTGATAGGTGTTCCAATTTTTATAAGCGCATTACTTGAAACCATTTTGAAAAGCCAATAAGCTTTATTTAAATCCTTGTCACTTTTATTTTTAAAGGCAATTTCTGTGTTGTTAAAATCTAACGTTACGGGCGATGTTATATCCATCATGTTTAAAATTAAGTTGACAAAATTAGTTATTAATTATATATAATGTCAAATATTTATAAATGAAATCGTCAGAATAGATTAAATTTGTTTATGCAAACGTTTACATTAAAAGGAGAATATATTCAACTCATACAATTATTGAAAGTAATGAACTGGGTGGAACATGGTGCGATGGCTCAAGAAGTAGTAGCCGAAGGATATGTTAAATACAATGGTACTGTCGATTTTCGAAAGCGATTAAAAGTGAAAGTTGGTGATATCGTTGAATTTGATGGAAATCAAGTAACCGTGATTTAAGCTTAAGATAAGTACTTAAAGCGTAGTAAGTAGAAAATCAATGAAGTTATTCTGTAAATCGAAAAGAATTACAATCAAAAAAAAACGCTATCTTTAAGCTGTAAAATCATTATGAAAAAAATTAAAAGTTTAGGATACGAAGTTATATTTGATGATGAGTTAAATGAATTGCAATCATTTCTTATAGACCACGATTATTCCCAGTTACTTATCTTAGTAGATAGAAATACAAACGATCTTTGCCTTCCCCAATTACAAGCCTGCATTCCAGATATTGTAGATTACGATATTATTGAAATTGATCCAGGAGAAGAAAATAAAAACATTGATTTTTGTATTGGAGTATGGAAGACCATGCTCGATTTTGGAGCAGACCGAAAAGCACTTATGTTAAATTTGGGTGGTGGTGTGGTAACGGATTTAGGTGGTTTTGCCGCTGCTACTTTCAAGCGAGGTATAGACTTTATCCATGTTCCTACAACCTTACTATCCCAAGTTGATGCATCGGTAGGAGGAAAGACTGGAATCGACTTGGATCATGTAAAAAATATTATAGGAACATTTACTCAGCCCCAAGCCGTGTTTATTTCCAATCGATTTTTAGAAACCTTGGATGATAAACAATTGAGGTCTGGTTTTGCTGAAGTTATCAAACATGGTTTGATTAAGGATGGCAGTTTATTCGACAAATGTCTTCAAATTGAATTACCTAATTTACCAAGTGATTTAGTATATCAATCAGTTGCCATAAAAAATGAGGTAATTACCACAGATCCGTTTGAAAAGGGATTAAGAAAAATTTTAAACTTTGGACATACTATCGGTCATGCTATAGAAGGTTATTCCCTTTTACATGATCAAAATCCACTTTTACATGGTGAAGCTATCGCTATCGGTATGATTTGCGAAGGTTTTATATCGAAGAAATTGAATAATTTTGACGATGTAGAGTTGCAGAAGGTCGTCACTTATTTGATGTCCATTTATCCTTCATATCCTATCCTCCAAAGTATTTATCCTCAGTTAATTGAATTGATGAAAAATGACAAGAAAAATGAGGATAATAAGGTTGGCTTTGCTTTATTAAGGAGCATAGGGGTTTGTGACTTTAATAAATTTGTGGATGAGGATGTCATTATTGAAAGTTTAGATTATTACAACGATTTGATTAAATAATTTATCCAATGAAGAAATTCTTAGGTTTGATTTTCTTGTTTAGTTTTCTAGTTGCAACCACCCAAGTGGTATATGCCAATAAGGCTCCAAAGAAGGTGTTAATATTTACAAAAACGACTGGATTTAGGCATGATAATATTGAAAAAGGAGTTAATGTTCTAAAGGAGATATTTACTAAAGAGGGTATATCCTCTTTTCATACCGAAGATGCGGATGTATTTAGATCTGATTCTTTATATCAATTTCAAGCTGTAATATTTTTTAGTACTACAGGAACCATCTTAAATAAGGAACAGAAAGTTTCTTTTGAGAAATTTATTGAATCTGGAAAAGGATTTATGGGGATTCATGCAGCTACAGATACCGAATATGAATGGCCTTGGTATCATAATGTTATTGGAGCATATTTTGCGAGTCATCCAGCGGTTCAAGACGCGCATTTACAAGTGAAAAATCGTAAACATCCTGCCACTAAACATTTGAAAGACATTTGGATTCATAAAGATGAATGGTATGACTTCAAGGATGTGAAGCCAGGAATACATGTACTTATGAATCTGGATGAGAAGACCTATAAAGATGGGAAGATGGGAGAATTTCACCCCATAGCATGGTATCAAGAGTTTGAAACTTTTCGTATGTTTTATACAGGACTTGGACACACCAAAGAATCTTTTGATGAAATTAATTTCCAAAAACAACTTATTGGTGGTTTGAAATATGTGATGAAAATAAAGTAAAACATCAGTTTGCTTTATTATTGTTTTTTCGAGTTGCTATAGGGATTGATACTACCAAAATAGAATGGCTATTTTGAAATATACTTTATGAAAAACCTTCTCACTTTTCTTTTGCTGTATGTAAGTTTCAGCTTATCAGCACAAGATTTTAGTTCTATTACGGAACAAATACAAAGTTCCGAAGTTCTAAAGAAACACTATTTTGGATTTAGTTTATTTGATATCGATGAACAAAAGTACGTTTATGGTATCAATGAGGATAAACATTTTACTCCAGCTTCCAATACAAAAGTATTTACAACCTTAACCTCATTAAAATTAATTGGAGATTCAATTCCTGGGATCGCTTATATTGAACGTGGAGATTCTTTACTGTTTTGGGGGACCGGAGATCCTACCTTTCTACATAGTCGATTAGGAAATAGCAAGGTCTTGGATTTTTTAAAAAATAGCAACAAGAAATTATATTTAGCTTTTCAACCAACTCAGGAACCATCTTATAGGGATGGTTGGTCGATTGAAGATTATGAGTTTTATTATCAACCTGAATTAAGCCAATTTCCTATTTATGGAAATGTAGTTCAGTTTAAAGAAGTTGAAGGAAGCTTACGATTGGAGCCTTTGTATTTTGAAAAATATGTAAAATATTTGACAGATACGATCACGAGGTATAGGATTCATAGGCCTTTAGATAACAATAATTTTGAAATAAATAATTTCCCTTTACCAGCTCAATATGTCAATGAAAAGCCTTTTAAAACGAGCGATTCCCTATTGATTAGCTTGTTACAAGATACGTTAAAAAGAGAAGTATTCTGGACTAGGGATAGTTTGCCTAAAGAGGTAAATTATATTTATTCTACAGCGACCAAGGATGTCGTAAGGGAGATGATGTTGCCGAGTGATAATTTCTTGGCGGAACAATTGAATATGGTTGCCTCTTTTATGCATTTTGGCTCTTTCAATACAGGTGATTTAAGGAAATACATGAAAGATAATTTTTACCGTAACTTTCAAGATTCCATTGAATTGCGTGATGGTAGTGGATTATCCGTATATAATAAAGTTACTCCAAGAAGCATGGTCGAACTGTTATTATTGGTTCAAAATGAAGTAGGTGACGAAGCTGCCAAATTAAGATTATTTCCTGCTGGAGGTTTAGAGGGAACTTTAAAAAACATTTTTCATGCTCCAGAAGGAAAAGCGTTTGTTTGGTCCAAGACTGGTACTATTAATAGTGTGCATTGTCAAAGCGGCTATATTTTGACGAAGAAAAATAAGCGATTTGCATATTCTTTTTTAAATAATAATTTTTTAGGGAGTGCTAACCCAGTTCGCAAGGAGATGGTACGAATAGTCACCTATATTTACGAGAATTTTTAATCCTCATCCGTTCGTAAGAATTATTATATTCGTGTAAGTATATTTTATGAAGATTTTTAAAAAGAACGATAAGCGTTTGATACGCTCATGGTCCATGTTTGATTGGGCAAATTCCGCATATAATTTAGTGATCAATTCTACAATTTTCCCGGTTTATTATACTACGATTACACGGAATGCGGAAACTGGCGATACGGTTTCATTTTTTGGGTATGAGATTGTAAATACCGCACTTTCTAATTTTGCACTTTCGATTTCATATTTGTTAATGGCAATAGGATTACCTTTTATATCTGCGTATTCCGATGCTGCGGGTAAACGGAAGTTTTTTATGAAACTTTTTACCTATTTAGGAGCAACCGCATGTATGGGGTTGTTTTTCTTTAAACTGGATACTTTGGAATGGGGTATATTCTGTTTTGCAATTGCCGCAATGGGGTATATTGGTGGAGTAGCTTTTAATAATTCGTATTTACCAATAATCGCTACCCCTGATCAACAAGACCGTGTCAGCGCACAAGGATTCGCCTACGGTTATATCGGTTGTGTGACTCTACAAATCATCTGTTTCGTTTTCATATTTAAACCTGAATGGTTCGGAATTGAAGATCCTTCATTCCCAGCAAGATTTTCCTTTTTATTGGTAGGGGTGTGGTGGATATCCTTTTCCCAAATCCCTTTTCGCTATCTTCCGCGAAATAAGCCTAGTTTGGGAAAACAAGAATTGCCTTTTTTCAAAAAAGTACAATTGGAATTCAATACGGTATTATCCCACATTAAAAAGATTGAGGCCATCAAACGTTTTTTACCGGCCTATTTTTTTTATGCGATGGGCATTCAAACCTTGGTTATCGTAGCTGCAGCTTTTGGTCAAAAGGAGCTACAGTTAGGAGCTGATAAATTAATAGCTTCCATTTTATTAATTCAAATTGTTGCCATTGCAGGAGCATTTATCATGTCTCTGTTTGCTAAACGCTTCGGAAATATTAAAGTGTTGCTGGTGGTGGTTTTCTTTTGGATTATGATCTGTATTTCATCGTATTTTATGAGCAATGAATATCATTTTTATATCATGGCTTTCTGTGTAGGCTTATTAATGGGGGGGATCCAATCGTTATCACGATCTACCTATTCAAAATTAATTCCTGCAGATATTGAAGATACGACTTCATTTTTCAGCTTTTATGATGTTGCAGAAAAGGTTGCTATTGTCATCGGGTTATTTAGTTTTGGAATCATAGAGCAAATCACACATAATATTCGATATTCGGCTTTATTTTTGGCAGTTTTCTTTTTTATAGGATTTTTATTGTTGTTTCGTGTACTAAAATTTAATAAATTACAGATTATTCAATAAATCATTGATGAATAAAGTAGAATTATTTATTCCCTGTTTTATAGATCAACTTTATCCAGAAACAGCTTTTAATACGGTCAAATTATTAGAACGTGCTGGATGTGAGGTGATTTATAATGCAGAGCAAACATGTTGTGGTCAGCCCGCATATAATGCAGGTTTTTGGGATGAGGCAAAATCAATAGGGTTAAAATTCCTGAATGACTATCAAGATGAGTTTCCTATTGTAGCCCCTTCAGCATCCTGTATTGGTATGGTGCGAAATGGTTACGATGATTTATTTACAAATTCCATGGAGCATAATCGCTGCCGATCAATCCAAAAAAATATTTTTGAAATAAGTGATTTCTTGGTGAATGTTCTTGAAAAAGAATATTTTGGAGCAGAATTAGTCGGAAATGCGGTATATCATGATTCATGTTCAGCATTGCGGGAGTGCCAAATTAAAGATGAACCAAGACGTTTATTGAGTCATGTAGGAGGTCTGGAATTACTGCCGATGAGAGACCAGGAAACCTGTTGCGGATTTGGAGGGACTTTTGCTGTAAAGTTTGAAGGAATTTCTGCAGCTATGGCTGAACAAAAGGTTAAAAATGCTTTAGCTGTAAAAGCTGATTACATTATTTCTACAGATTCATCCTGCTTATTGCAATTGCAAGCTTATATTGATAAGCACCAGTTACCTATAAAAACAATCCATTTGGTTGATGTGTTAACATCAGGATGGGCCAATATTTAAAAAAAATAATAGTCACTAATATGAATGCAAGAAGAGAATTTTTAAAAAATTTAGGATTGATATCAGCTGGACTAGCTGTGACTCCATCTATGGAATTATTTGCAGCTAAAAAAGAATGGTTCAAAATTTCTTTGGCGGAATGGTCTTTACATAAAAAAATATTTAAAGGAGATTTGAAAAACATTGATTTCCCTGAATATACGGCTAAAAACTTCGGTATCTACGGCGTTGAATATGTAAATCAGTTCTTTAAAGATAAAGTTCAGGATATGACTTATTTAAAGGATTTGAAAAATCGAGCAAAAGATAATGGTGTAAAAAATGTATTAATCATGATTGATGGCGAAGGTAATTTAGGCGACGCGGATGAAAGCAAGCGTTTGAAAGCTATCGAAAATCACCATAAATGGATTGATGCGGCTAATTTCTTAGGCTGTCATGCAATACGTGTAAATGCAGCGGGAACAGGAACTAAGGATGAGGTGAAGCAACAAGTGGTTAAAAGTCTTTCTTCCTTAGCAGAATATGGTAAAAAGGGCAAGATTAGTGTTATTGTAGAGAATCATGGTGGAATTTCTTCCCACGGAGATTGGTTATCAGATGTGTTGAAAACCGTAAATCATCCAAATTGTGGAAGTTTGCCAGATTTCGGCAATTTCTATGAGTATGATCGTTACCAAGGCGTGAAAGATTTAATGCCTTACGCTAAGGGTGTTAGTGCAAAAGCTCATTTCTTTGATGAGCAAGGCTATGATACAGGAATCGACTATAAGAAAATGATGGATATTGTTAAATCATCTGGATACACCGGATATATCGGTATCGAATTTGAAGGTGATAAATTGAGTGAAGACGAAGGTATTAAATTATCGAAAGCATTGTTGGAGAAATTTAAATAAGCGTGTTTAAAAACCTTATTTATACCTTTTTATTATTGGTAATCAGCAGTACGTTTAGTGTTGCCCAATCCAATAATTCTAAAATAAATACTTTAGAAGATAGTCTTTCTGTTGTAGGAAAGGCTATCTTCTCTCGTATATCAGAACCTGAAAGAATCCAAAAGAATTTTCAGTTTGTCAAATCCTTAGTGCATCTTTTAAAAGAAAAGAATTCCTTTGGATATCCGTTGAAGAAACTCTCCATGATTTCAATATTAAATTCTCCGGATAATAATTTTCGAATATTTTCATGGAATGTTCCCCTTGATGATGGTTCCTACCTATATTATGGATCCATTCAGATCAAAACCGATGACGGGTCTTTAAAACTGTATCCGTTATTGGATAAAACCTTTGAATTTAAAGATCCTCAATCAGAAATTTCGCAACCAACTTTTTGGTATGGGGCACAATATTATGCAATTCAAAAATTAAGTAATAATACCTACCTGCTTTTAGGCTGGAAAGGACATCATGCCGATTATTCGCAAAAAGTTATAGAAATATTAACTATCGGAGCTAACAATAATATTTCCTTAGGTAAAAATATCTTTACAGAAGACTTAAAATTAGCGAGGAAAATATTTAGTTATACCAGGCAAGCGAGTATGTATTTGCAATATAACAACCAGTTGAAGCGGATTGAATTTGACCATTTGGTACCCGCTGATCCTAAATTAAAATCCAATTATAAATATTATGGGCCAGATTTATCTTATGATGCTTATCGTATTGAAGATGGACGCCTTATTTTTCAGTCAAATATTGAAGTATTAAATCCTGTAAGAGGAGATGAAGATCGGTTTTTATCACCGAATAGGAAAGATATCAAAAAGGATAGCGGTTTTTAATGAGCTATAATTTTTGAATAAAAATTTGTTTATTTGCTGATTGAATAGAATATTGTTTTGAAATTAATATCAAATTAACATAAATAGCTATTAGAATGAACCAAGAGAATAATGGAGAACTAGTCCAGCATCTTGCCAAGCAAGGTATAGACGATAAAATGGTGATGGGACATCCAGCCAGCTTATTTGTCCTCTTCTTCACCGAAATGTGGGAACGTTTTAGTTATTATGGTATGCGGGCCTTATTAACCGTATTCCTAATTACTGAAGTTACCAAAAACGGTTGGGGATGGAGCAATAAAGAAGCCATGGAATTATATGGATGGTATACAGGATTAGTTTACCTTACACCATTAATAGGAGGTTTCATTGCTGATAAATTAACAGGTTATCGCAAAGCTATTCTTATTGGTGCCTTAATTATGACTTTAGGTCATGCGTCTATGGCCTTTGAGGAATCGTCTAAAATGTTTTTTTATATAGGATTGGTATTAATGATTCTTGGTAATGGTATGTTTAAACCAAATATATCTTCGATGGTTGGACAATTATACCCAGATTCTAGTACCAAAAAAGATGCAGGATATACTATTTTCTATATGGGTATTAATTCAGGAGCATTTTTAGGAATGTTGCTTTGTGGATACATCGGGGAGAAAATTGGATGGCATTATGGATTTGGATTAGCCGGAGTGTTTATGTTTTTCGGTATGATTCAATTCTATTTTGGTCAAAAAATATTTGGAATTATTGGTGAAAAGCCTGGTACGGTGCATAAGGATGAAGAAAATTTACATTCTATAGTTGAGGAAGATAAAACACCTCCGAATGTGGTTAAGGACCGTTTGATTGTTGTGGCTGTATTAATGATCTCTAGTATTTTCTTTTTCTTTGCATTTGAGCAAGCTGGAGGGTCGATGACTATTTTTGCCAAAGATTATACGCAAAGGTTATTGTCAGGAAATTCAGGAGAAATATTCAAATGGGTTGATGCAATTTTGACCATTTTCCCCATTATCATTGTAACGTGGGTTCTGTTTAAATTATCGCAAAAAATTTATAGTAAATATCCTTTAACTATTATTGCTACAGCAGTATCTTTTGCAATCATATGGGTTTTAGGGATTTGGAAAGTAAATCGTGAATTTAATTTAGAACAAACAGAGGTAACCGTTTCTTGGTTTCAAATTTTAAATTCATTCTTTATCATTACCCTAGCATCAGCTTTTAGTAAGATGTGGGAAAAAGTATGGAATCCTTCTGGACCAGTTAAATTTGCCTTTGGTTTAATTTTAGTGGCTGTAGGGTTTTTAGCTTTAGCCTATGGATCATCAACTATACCTCAGGGTGCAAAAACAGCAACGGTGAGTATGGTATGGTTAATATTAGCTTACTTCTTCCATACTACTGGTGAACTTTGCGTATCCCCAGTTGGACTATCATATGTAAGTAAGTTGTCGCCTAAAAAGTTTGCTGGCCTACTATTTGGTTTATGGTTCACAGCTTCAGCCATCGCCAATTTCTTAGCTGGTAAAACGGGGTCTTATATTGATAAAATCGTAGAAGAATATTCAATGTCAACCTTTTTCTTAATCATTGCAGCTTTACCTATTGCCGTTGCCTTGTTATTGCTATTGTTTAATGGCAAATTGAAAAAAATGATGCATGGAATAAATTAATATATTTTTAAAACATTTGAAAGCCGCTCTAACCTTTAGAGCGGCTTTTATTTTTGTATTTAAGGCTTAATTTGAATACTATTCAATTATTAAGTCAATTATTTTGGTTAAAACCAAAACGATATTTTAATATTTATTGTTAATTATTAATTTTGCGTCTCAAATTAAATAAATATGGGTAGGATGTTGGATGTGTTTAATGTAGCTTCAAAAATACATGCTGTAATAGTAGTAAACATCTTTTTCTTAACCCCTCAAAATCAATTGAATAATTATTAATCAGGACAATGGATTCACAAAAATCACTCGAAGCTATTCAGAATTTTCAAGGTAAATATCCAAAACAAATTTGGAGATTGTTTTTCTCCGAGATGTGGGAAAGGTTTTGTTTTTATGGAATGAGAGGCATGTTAGTCTTCTTCATGATCACACAGTTAAATTTTGGAGAGAAAGAAGCAAACTTGCAATATGGTGCAACTCAAGCATTCGTTTATGCCTTTACATTTATCGGAGGATTATTTGCGGATAAAATTTTAGGTTTCCGAAAATCTTTATTTTTCGGGGCTCTATTGATGATCGTAGGGTCATTGTTATTAGCGATCGACACCCATCAATTTTTCTTTTTCGGCTTGGCATTTATCATTATCGGTACAGGTTTCTTCAAGCCTAATATATCCACTATGGTAGGGGAGTTATACAAGGATGGGGATAATCGTCGAGATGCTGGTTTTTCCCTTTTCTATGCGGGAATAAATCTGGGTGCCTTCTTAGGCGGTTATATCTGTGTTGCCATAGGAAAAGGATATATGTTGAGTTCAGTGATTGATGAAGCTTACCGTTGGAATGTAGCATTTGGATTAGCAGCTGTAGGTATGCTTATTAGTTTAATCAATTTCCATTTTACAAAACATGAATTGGGTCCTATTGGATTACAGCCAGGTCATCCTGATGCCATTATTAAAACCAAAGCATTGCCAAAATGGGCAGAATATGCAGTCTATGTCGGGACCATTTTGTTAATTCCTGTTATACAAATCATGGTTTCTAAAACCGAATACACCGATTATTTCATGTACAGTATAGGTCCATTGACCTTAATCTACTTATTCTACGAAATGTCTAAAGTAGAGAAAAAGGAAAGGCATAAATTAATCGCTGCTTTAGTATTTATTTTATTCTCCATCATATTTTGGGGTATTTACGAGCAGAGTGGAGGTTCATTGAGTATTTTCGCAGCGAAGAATTTAAATGATTCTGTATTAGGCGGAACATTAACTTTGGATCCTAATGGAGTTAATAATTCAGGCGGAGCTTTTTTCATTATCATATTAGCACCATTATTTGGACTCTTTTGGCTATGGTTAGCTAAACGTAAAATAGAACCTAACACCATCATCAAGTTTGGTTTAGGATTTATATTTTTAGGCTTAGGTTTTTATGCTTTATTCGCAACTCGATTTTTTGCAATAGAGGGAATCACTTCTTTAGATATATTTACTTTAGCCTTATTGATTATTACAGTTGGTGAGTTATGTTTGTCGCCTATTGGCTTATCGATTATGACCAAGTTATCTCCAGCTAGGTTGCAAGGAATTATGATGGGATTATGGTTTTTAGCCAGTGCTTATGGCCAATACGTCGCTGGATTAATTGGTGCAAATATGGCGGAGGCTAGAGAAGGAGATACGCTTGTTGAAAAATTAATCACATATACCGAAGGTTATAAACAATTAGGTATATATTCCTTAATTGCTGGATTATTATTAATAGCAATATCACCATTCATCAAAAAATTAATGCATGGAGTAAACTAAGTGTAGGATAACTTCATTGAAGCTGAGCTTGATCATCGATTAAGCTCAGTTTTGTTTTTCAGCCAAACTGAATTATTCTTCTTGGGAATTCCAAGAGATCGTCGATTATTGAATCCATACTTTCTAAGGATTCATGTTAAATTGCTAACTTTACGATTCAAAATTTATACTGTGTCAGATAGTTTAGTAATTATTCCTACATATAATGAAAAGGAAAATATAGAAGCCATCATTCGGAAGGTGTTTAGTTTATCGATCAGCTTTCATATTCTAATCGTAGATGATGGATCCCCAGATGGAACCGCTGCAATTGTTAAGCAGCTTCAACAAGGTGAATTTGCAGATTGCTTATTTATAGAAGAACGTTCCGGAAAATTAGGCTTAGGAACTGCCTATATACATGGATTTCGTTGGGCTTTAAATCATTCCTATCAGTTTATATTTGAAATGGATGCAGATTTTAGCCATAATCCCGATGATTTAATTCGATTACGTGAAGCTTGTTTACAAGATGGAGCAGATATGGCCATAGGCTCAAGATACATTAAAGGTGTCAATGTAGTAAATTGGCCTATGAATCGCGTGTTAATGTCCTATTTTGCTTCTGCTTATGTACGCTTAATCACTAGAATTAATATCCAAGATGCTACTGCAGGATTTGTTTGTTTCAAAAGGCAAGTTTTAGAAACCATTCCATTACATCAAATTAAGTTTGTAGGATATGCTTTCCAGATTGAAATGAAATTTACCGCTATTCAATATGGCTTTAATGTGGTTGAAGTACCTATCATTTTTACAGATCGCACCTTAGGAACCTCCAAGATGAGCACCAAGATTTTCAAAGAGGCCTTCTTTGGAGTGATTCAAATGAAAATTTCCAGTCTTTTCAAGAAATACAATAAATAACATAAAAAGAAGTTTATACTAATAGTATTTGATGCGATGAACGAAAACCTAGATCCTAATCCTGAACGATTGAGCCAGACTGAAAAAGATTTGGAGCGTGTGTTACGCCCTCAAACATTTGAAGATTTTACTGGTCAAGCGAAAATACTAGAAAACCTATCCATTTTTGTTAAAGCAGCCAAATTACGCGGAGAAGCATTAGACCATGTGTTATTGCATGGCCCTCCAGGACTAGGAAAAACCACCTTATCCCATATCATCGCGAATGAGATGGGGGTTGGAATAAAAATTACATCAGGACCCGTTTTAGATAAACCTGGAGATCTTGCCGGACTGTTGACGAATCTAGATGAGGGTGATATCTTATTTATTGATGAGATACACCGTTTAAGTCCTTTGGTGGAAGAATATCTCTACTCAGCAATGGAGGACTTTAAAATAGATATCATGTTAGAGACAGGCCCTAATGCAAGGTCTGTACAAATTTCATTAAGTCCATTTACTTTAGTAGGGGCCACCACTCGATCAGGCTTATTGACAGCACCATTACGAGCACGTTTTGGGATCAATTCCAGACTGCAATATTACGATTCTAAATTGCTTACTGATATTGTTATGCGGTCTTCCACCATTTTAAAAGTGCCAATTTCCGAAGAAGGTGCTTATGAAATTGCGAGAAGGAGTAGAGGAACCCCCCGAATAGCTAATGCTTTATTACGTAGAACACGAGATTTTGCCCAAATAAAAGGCAATGGTACAATAGATATTGCCATCGCTCAATTTGCCTTAAATGCATTGAATGTCGATGAAAATGGCTTGGACGAAATGGATAATAAAATTTTGAGCACAATTATTGATAAGTTTAAAGGTGGGCCTGTGGGATTGAAGACTATTGCTACTGCAGTAGGTGAAGATGAAGGCACGATTGAGGAAGTTTATGAGCCTTTTTTAATTCAAGAAGGTTTTTTAATGCGCACCTCGCGAGGAAGAGAATGTACTGAATTTGCATACAAACACTTGGGAAAAATACATCATATTAAAGGAAATACATTGTTTTAATTATGCTTTCAAAAAAAATCTGCAATCTAACACTATTTTGTCTACCGTTTTTGGTAGAAGCACAAATGCTCCGTTGTCCTCCAGTGGATGCCATGGGAAATACAGCACAAAAAATAGATATTACAGCTGGTGCTGGTGTCACGTTACTTTATGGTGATATTAGACACGATAATAACTTAGGTTGGGGAACAGTCTTAAAGGCAGATTATCGCGTGTATAAAGGACTTTATGCAGGCCTAGAAGGGCAAATTGGCCAATTGAGAGCTGTAGGAGAAAATAATCCACTAGAAGCCGGATGGGATCCTAGAGGCGTGATCAATAGACCTTATATTGCTGGTATGGTTAATCTAACGGTATATCCATATCGTTTTTTTATTAACGAGCGAATGCTATTTAGAGAAAGTGGATTTGAGAAATTTGTGTTAAATGGTTTATATGTCGGAGTAGGCTTTGGTGGTATTTTCAATAATTATAGTGATGTCGTTCGTGGCAATACATTTACATATACCAATAACCAAGGGAATTCTGTCACTCGGACCTTTCCAGAAGGTGCGATGAATGGACCTGTAGATGGAGGAAATGATTGGTTACTACCTGTTGCGAATGTCGGAATATCCATTCCACTGAATAAGTATTCCAGCTATTATAGAAATGGGTATTTCAGTTTTGTTGCAAATAGTCAATTTAATTTCTCTAGAGGAGAGGATTTAGATGGTTATAATCCGATCGATATTGATACTGGAGAACCTACCAGTAAATACAATGATATGTATAACTTTACTTACTTAGGCCTTAAGTATACGTTTTAAAATATAAGCTCCTCTGCTTCTCAAAGCAGGGGTGGCTCCTTTTTCCAATTCCAATTCAATCAATAATTTCAATTCATTACGTATCCAATCGTGCTTCTCGATCTGGAGGTGCAAAATATCCATGACATTGACCTTCACAGCTACTGGGCAGTTGGGTTGATCCAATAGAAAGAATGATTTTTCGATTAGGGCTATTTCTTGTACATCGGATAGGGTATACTGCTGGTTCTTTTTGGAGCATAACCACATGAGCAATTTACTATAACTTCTAAGGGCACTCCAATTTTTTAAATTATTGTATCCATCAATAACCTGCGCATGAATACCATCAAATAGCTGTACATTTTTCAATAATAGGTGTTCTAATGCCCAAGAACTACGAAATGCCAATCGTGGATTTTCTTCCTGAAGACTCCAGGCTAACAATTCATTTAGCGACACCAACTCCAAAAGTTTGGTATTAAAATCAGAGGCACTAGATGTTAATAGTGCCTCTTGGTTAGTTTTTTCTTGATTTAATTTCATTAACGCTTGACTGGACGTTCCCGATTTATTTCTACCATATCCACTTCATCCCGTTTAGATTCACCCAATAAGTGCTCACTGAAGTAGTCGGCCATTTTCCAGAAGAAATATTCTGTCATATCCCCAAATCCATGGCGTTGACCTGGAAGCAACACAAAATCAAATCGTTTATTTGCTTTTATTAAGGCATCTACCATACGAATTGAATTTGCAGGATGCACGTTATTATCAATATCTCCCGTGACAATCAATAGTTTTCCTTTTAAATTTTTAGCCAAGTCCGAATTACGGTCTATTTGATAGTTAAAGGTTGTGTCTCCTTTGCTGCTAACCATTTCATTTACCCCATGATGTCTTTCACTCCACCACCTGTTATAAATGTTGTTTTCATGGTTTCCCGCACCAGATACAGCCACTTTAAAGAAGTCTGGATATACAAGCATGGCTGCTGTAGACATAAACCCGCCACCGGAGTGCCCCGTAATTCCTACTCGATTGATATCTATATAGGGATGAATATTCGCTAATTGCTCTGCTGCAACCTTTTTGTCTTCCAGACCATAGTCACGTAAATTTCCATAGCCATAGGTATGGTACCATTTAGAACGAGAAGGATGACCTCCACGATTACCCACAGAGATTACGATAAAACCCATTTGTGCTAAACGATCTATCCGATCCATACTTCGGCCAAAACTTTTGTTTACCGCTTCTGTTTGAGGTCCTGGGTAAACATATTCAACAATAGGGTAGGTCTTCGTCGAGTCAAAGTCAAAAGGCTTATACATCACGCCATAAAGGTCTGTAATCCCATCTCCAGCTTTTACTTTAAAGGGTTCTGGAAATTTATATCCAGCAGCAAATAGTTGTGATAAATCAGCTTCCTCCAATTTCAGAATCAACTGACCTGCTGCATTGTATAGATTGCTTATTGGAGCTGTGTTTACTCTAGAGAAATTGTCTATATAAAAATCACCACTTTCACTTGAAATAACTTGATGATCAAAATTTCCTGGACTTAAATTCTTTAGCCCTTGACCATTTTTATTAATCGAATAATAATAGGTGTAATAGGGGTCAATTTGAGAATCTACTCCATTTGCTTTGAAAAATAGCGTTCCTGTACTTTCGTGGAAGGTACTCAAATCATCACAATGATAAGCACCTTTTGTAATTTGGTTAATTAATTTACCTTGTTTATCATAAAGATAAAAATGGCCCCATCCATCACGTTGTGACCAATGAATGAATTGGTTGCTGTTTTTTAAGAAATAAGGTTTTTTGACATCCAGATAGACATTAGAGCGTTCCTCGACCAGTGTCTTTACTTCACCATTTATGGAAACCGATAGAATGTCTATTTTCTTAAGATCACGACTGGATCTTGCAATATAGAATTCTTGGTCATTTCCTAACCAATAATTTATATAATGCTTTCCTTTATAATTTTCCTTACTGCGGTCTTTTGACCATAAACTGATCGTTTGATTTTTAAATGCAGCTACAGGGATTTGCCTTGGTTTCAAATCGCTCACTTGAAAAATATATAAACCCACTTCGGTAGAATCGACTTCTCCAGGCATTAGGTATTTGTAAGTTTCTAAACTCGGTCTTTTACCACCTACATTATTAATTACCCATAATGGATTTAAAGTTCTGTTATCCTTGCGGGTAAGCGTAAAATATTGGCCATTTGGTGACCAATTTAACCAGACTGGTTTTCTTTTTTTCTTCTCTTCTTGTTCTGTTTTAATATCCCCAGATGTGACACTATATTCATCCCCGCCCCAAGCAAAATATTGTACGCCATCAGTAGTAATTTGATGTTCTACAATCGTACTGTCTTTCTCATCTTTTTGTGCTTTCAAGTAATTTGGATAATCCATCCAGTATAAATTGTAATTTTTCGCAAAATATACTCTGCTCGTATCCGGGTTGAAATTGGCCCAAAAAGGTTTGCTTTTTTCCTTGGTACTGTCGCTTAACTCTTTTAAATCCTTATTCAATCGATTATACTCGAAATAGAATAACTTCTTTTTCAGCGTATCGCTTTTATTTGTTAGTTTATGAATTTCCTCTTTAGATTTGAGGGTATCTTTCGTGCTTTGCACCTCAAATCGAACCAAATTCTCATCCTTCTGGAAATTGATATTCCTAATTTCTAAATGTTGGGCATCAAAAGGATTTTTAACATACTTAGTTATTTTAGCAGCAATATCTGTATGGTCAAATATTTCTTCTTTTTTGCGAAGCTTAGGGTCTACTACATACCATTTTCTTCCAGCTGATGTACGATATTCATACCAAAAACGGTCACTATAATTTATCCAATTGGGATTTACTTCGGTAGAATAAATCATGTTTCCCAATTTACTTGGAGAAAATTTTGCTGCAAGGGCATAGTTTGGCTTTGCTAATGTGCCTTTTTCTTGAGCAAATGCCATTACCGAAAATAAAATGGTAATGCTTAAAATAACATGTCTCATGTAATTGTTATTAATTAAATTAGTTCACACGAAAGTATCCTATTCCGTATAATTTTGAAAATTGTTTCTGTATTATTTTTGATAGGATTAGCCTTCGTAGAACTTTTCGCTAAAATTAACTAAAAACAATTCTTTGGTCGCTCGAGTGATGGCGGTATACAGCCAACGCATAAATTCTGTATTGAGCATTTCATCAGTCATATAGCCTTGATCTACAAAAACTAGGGGCCATTGACCACCCTGAGCTTTATGACAAGTGATCGCGTAGGCAAATTTTATTTGAAGGGCATTGTAATAAGGATCTTTCTTGATCGCCTCTTGCCGATGCTTCCGGTCAGGAATATCTTCATAATCCTTTGAAATACTTTCGTAGAGCTGTTTTTGTTGTTCATACGGCAGGTTAGGTGCATCCACATATAAACTATCCAATAAGACTCGGCAACGAATGGCATCACCCTCATTATTATCCATAAATTCTAAATACAAGTCTGCATAACGAAATCCGTGCATTTCATGAACATTACTTACTTTTTTGATCACCGCCATATCGCCATTGGCAATAAAGCCTTGACTTTTCTCATCATTATCTTGTAGCCAGAAATAGTTGTTTCGAACTACCATGATCAGATCTCCTCCAGTGATTTCTTCCTCTCTAAATAATATTTGATTTCGAATATGTTTATTGTATAAATTTGCAGATTTGTTCGATCGACAAATGACCATAGCTTGCTGTATACCATACTTATCGTAGGCATAATGTAAACCTTCTATTAAACGGTCGCCATTCATTCGATAGATGTCTTTAAAGCCATTCGTCTTAAATTGCGGATAACTGTATTCCGAAAAATCTTCATCCAATCGGATTTCATTTCGGATTTTGGTCGCATTAAATAATATCCCCGAACCCTTATCCTGTCTTACAACATCAGTCAATTCGTAATGAGCAACATCTAAACCAAACTCTTGCGCTATATATTCGGGATTCAATGCTGGACTCTCTTCCATACCCACGGGAGGTAATTGCGCAATATCTCCTACAAACATTAAACAACAATTTTCCCCCGACTGGACATAGGTTATTAAGTCTTGTAAGAGTCCATGAGAAAACATGCTATGCCCTTCATTACTTACCATAGATGATTCATCGATAATGAATAAGGTGTTTTCATGTGTATTATCAGCTAAGCTAAATTGCAGGTCTATACTAGCCGCATTTTTCTTGCGGTATATTTTTTTATGTATGGTCATTGCTTTCCTTCCTGAATAGGAGCTCATTACTTTAGCAGCTCTTCCTGTAGGAGCTAGCAAGACCGTTTTTTTTTGCAATCGACCTAAACTATTGACTAAAGCAGCAATGATCGTTGTTTTTCCGGTACCCGCATAACCTTTCAATATAAAACAGGAAAAGTGCGAAAATGTAAGCAGAAAATCAGATAATAGACCAAAAACTTCTTCCTGTTGTTTGGTAGCCTGGTGAGAAAACTGTTGTAATAGTATATTTTTAACCTGCACAATTCAAAGTTATCCAAAAGGTTGGTCAATCCAATTTTTAAAACTAATTTTGTCATAAAAGCATCTGCAAAGCATGGATTTTACATCAACACAATTTCATTTACACTATATCGCTCAGTACAAGTTAGTTATCAAGGCTAGTTACCAAAATGACATCATTTATGTATTATCAGAGGATAAACAAGTCTTGCTGTATATGAATTATGATCAAGCGAATCCTTCCGATGCCGCTTTAAAATTATTAAGTCTTCCTTTTCAGCAAGTATACATCAGTATTCCCTATCAAAACCTGACATTTATACCCGATGAATTATACAATGCTGATGACCTAATTGAATACCAGGACTTTATGAGTAATCCGGTTTTACCAGCCAAAGTTACCTCTATTGATTTTTTAGGAATTAAGGCTTTATTTCAATACGATGCACTTTTGGAACAGCAGTGGAGGTCTTTATTCCCTGAAGCTCAATTTATTCCTGAGTTTAAACTAAACTTCCAATTAGCTAGACCACATATTCCATTGCAAGGGGAAGTGTTAGGCGTGCTTGTCAATGAGCATTCTACAGACCTCTTTTTATTTATTAATGGTCATTTTAAATTTTATAATAGTTTTGAAATCTTAACAGAAGAAGATCTTAATTATTTTATACTGAATTTATTTGATATGTTCGGGGTTAAAGGATTAGTTTCTAAAGTGTTATATGCGAATGCAAATCATCAAAAGGACTTCGCAACACAACTCGCTAGTTTTGCTCATGAATTAATCTTTATTCAATCCAATCAATCCATACCGGATATTGCAGAACTGTCAAAAAATGTTACGACCAGCTATATCTTAGATCTACCTACATGCGCATCATAGGAGGAAAAGCAGCCGGTTTACGTTTAAATCCACCACAAAATTTACCCGTAAGACCAACAACGGATATCGCTAAAGAAGCTTTATTTAATATTCTGAATAATCGAATTGATTTTGATGGATTAACCTGTTTAGATCTATTTGCTGGAACAGGTAATATTTCTTTTGAGTTAGCATCAAGAGGAGCTAAATCGGTCGATAGCATTGATTTACATGGCAAATGTGTTCAATACATTAGTGAAACAGCCAAAAAGCTTAATCTTGATCAAATAAAAACTAGAAAAGCTGATGTATTTAAATTCATAAATTCCGTAAAAGCACCTTATGATTTAATTTTCGCTGATCCACCATATGACATTGGGCAATTGCCTCAATTACCTCAATTCATTTTTAACAATAATTTACTTACTTTGGGTGGTTTGTTAATCGTAGAACACCCATCCAGCAGAAAAATGATGGACCATCCTCAGTTTTTAGAGTGTAGGGTCTACGGAAATTCATCGTTTAGTATATATTCCAATAAATAAAATATGAAAGTAGCTGTATTTCCTGGGTCATTCGATCCATTCACTATTGCTCACTTAGATTTAATTGAAAGAGCACTACCATTATTTGATAAAATATACATAGCAATAGGGATAAACAGTGCTAAGGTGGGTTTATTTGATGTGGATACCAAATTGAAATCCATAGCTGCATTATTTGCGGAGAATTCAAAAATCGAAGTCCAAGCCTATCAAGGTTTAACCGTTGACTTTTGTGCTAAGGTTCAAGCTCAGGTTATTTTAAGAGGATTGCGGAACGGGACCGATTTGGACTACGAGAGTATTATTGCACAAAACAATTTGATTCTTGCAGCACAAGTGGAAAGTTATTTTTTGATGAGCAGGAGCGGAATCGCCCACATATCTTCGACCATTGTTCGCGATATATGGAAAAATAATGGCGATATTTCCACCCTTGTGCCCCCCATAATTTTGAAATATATTAAAGACCTTAAATCAGACTAAGTCTCACTTTTTGGCCTTTAATTTTTGCATTATTACCCAATTTTACGATTTCTCTCGCTATACTTCTGTTTACAGCAACATAGCTGTCAAAGGCTTTTACTTCAACCATACCCACATCTGATTTTTGATAAGTACCTAATGAAAAGATAAATCCAACGATGTCTATCTTGTTGATTTTTTGTTTCTTACCCGCTGTAAATCGGATCGTTTGATAAGCCGGTAGAGGAGGTAAGGGATAGAACTCATCCAATTCCAATTCTTCTACATGTTCATAATATTCAGGACAACGATCTCCTTCAGCGATTACGGAATAAACATTACCCTCCTGCTGATTTCTTCCAGATCGGCCATTACGATGAATAAAATCCTCTTGTTTATATGGAAATTGATAATGGATAACATGGTTCATGTCGGGAATATCCAAACCACGGGACGCTAAATCTGTGGTAATTAAAATTAACTGAGATCCATTTTTTATTTTAGTAATGGCTAATTCTCTAAAATACTGATCTAAACCTCCATGATATGGTATACTATCAATTCCTTTCGATTCTAATAGGCTGGAAACGTGTTCGGTAGCTTCGCGGTGATTGCAAAACACCAATATTCGTTCGGCCCCAATTTTACAGATTAGTTTAAATAGCTGCTCTAATTTTAATTTTGTACTGCTATTTACTCTAAAATAATTAAGGTTAGGGATTAAAGCCGTTTTTTCTAAAAAATCTAATTTAATAGGGTTATTTAGTTTTACAAATTCCGGTTTATCGGTAACATCGGTTGCTGAAGTTAATATTTTATGTTTAATATCTCTACAAGCGTGAATGATATAAGAAATCTGATCATAGAAACCCAATTCCAGGGATTTGTCAAACTCATCCAAAACCAAGGTATGGGTATGCTGTAATAAACCAGGCTCCCGTTCTAAGTGATATATTAGTCTTCCTGGAGTTGCCACGATTACTTGTGGACCCTCTTTTATTTTGTTTTTCTCTAATTTACTGTTGTTACCACCATATAAACAAACCATAGAAATGGTATTGTCCATTTTTTTAATCACTGATTCGATTTGCAAGGCCAGCTCCCTTGTTGGAACTAAAATTAATGCAGAACCAATAGTTTTGGGATAATTTTTTAACAGTTTCAATAAGAGTATTGAAAAGGCTAACGTTTTCCCTGATCCTGTTGGAGACAATAAAATAAAATCTCTAGCACTGTCAAATTGCGCATTAACTTCTTCTTGCATAGCATTTAAAGAAGAGATTCCTAAATTGTCTATATACTTTTTAATTTGATCCATGGGTCAAAAGTATCATTAATTGATGAGTTATTGCTAGTGATTGTTAAATATTGTTAATCAAAACTTGTTTTTTACAAAGTTGGTATAGCATTTGATTATTAGATAGTATTCATAATTTAGGTTAATAATTGGTTAGTTAAGGCTTGAGATTTCCCCAATCTCAAGCCTTCTTTTTTTTCCTAATTATCGAATTATTCCCTGATTTTTTTAATATTTCTTAACAGCTTTTGGAATTGCTTTTATATAACTTTGTATTTAATTGAACAATTTAAAAAACAGGTTTTATGGTAAAAAGAATAAATATTCCAATGATGCTCCTATCGCTTATTTTTGTCTCTGCATGTGGTGTAAGTAAGAAGACGTATTTAGCTTTAGAAACCCAATATAAAGATTTAGGAACGCTATATCAAAAAGGACAGGTTGATTTGGCGGAGAGCAGAGCTCGAGTGAAGAGTTTGGAAGATCAGTTAGAACAGGAACGTAAAAACAATCAAAACTTACGTGAAGCATTGGCAAAACTGCAAGGTACTTTGGATAATAGTATTAGCCAAAATTCCCAAGGAAATGCCAATATTTCTAAATTGGTTGATGAAATAAATGCATCCAATAAATATATCCAACACTTAGTGAATACAAAAGCTAAAAGCGATTCATTGAATGTCGTGTTAACCAATAACCTTACACGCTCATTAAGTAGAGAAGAATTGAAAGATGTCGACGTTAAAGTGTTAAAAGGTGTTGTATATATCTCTTTATCGGATAATATGCTATACAAGTCGGGTAGTTATGAAATATCTGAAAAAGCAGGAGAGACGCTGTCTAAGATTGCGAAGATTATTCAAGATTATAAAGATTACGATGTCTTGATAGAAGGTAATACGGATTCAGATCCAATTTCTAAACCAAATATTCGTAATAATTGGGACTTAAGTACCTTAAGAGCATCTTCGGTAGTACAAGCTTTACAAAACACCTATGCTGTAGATCCTAAACGTCTTACTGCTGGTGGACGTGGAGAGTATAACCCAATCACCAATAACAGCAGTCCAGATGGAAAAGCTAGAAATAGAAGAACACAGATTATTATTACCCCTAAATTAGATCAATTTATGGAGCTTATCGATCAAGCACCTGAATCGGATACGACAGAGGCAAATGCGGTTGGCTTATAATTTGAGCTAATCTTAATTTTAGAATATACGAATAGGCTACCCTTGGGTGGCCTATTTTTTGTTTAGGTGATAAATTTCTTTGAACTCATCATACTATTCCTAAATTCGTTTAATAAATGAATAAGAAAACTCTTCTATGAAATTATTGATAATCGATGATGAAGATAAACTCAGGCAATTAATAGCACGTATCATTCAATTGGAATGGGAAAACTTAGCTATTAGTCAAGCTCCTGAACTTAAAGCTGCTTTACAATTATTAAAACAGAAAGATTTTGATGTAATTATTTGCGATGTTAAATTACCTGATGGGAATGGAGTTGATTTTGTGCTTAAAATAAAAGAGTTACAACCACTTTCCGAAGTACTATTAATGACGGCCTATGGGCAGATTGCAGATGGTGTACAAGCCATAAAAAATGGTGCGTATGATTACATTACCAAAGGGGATGATAACCACAAAATAATTCCTTTACTTCATAAAGCTTTTGATAAGGTGAACTTGGCTAAAAGATTATATTCCTTAGAAAACCAAGTCAACAAACAGTATTCATTTGATCAAATCATTGGCAAGTCCAAACCTATAATGGATGCTATTCAGCTCGGAAGAAAAGTTGCTCAAACCGATACCACTGTTTTATTATTAGGGGAGACTGGTACAGGAAAAGAAGTTTTTGCTCAAGCTATCCATTACAGTAGTCCGAGAAAGCATAAAAGTTTTGTGGCCTTGAACTGTGCGGCAATCAGTAAAGATTTATTAGAATCCGAGCTTTTTGGCCATTTGGCAGGAGCTTTCACAAGTGCGTTGAAAGATAAAAAAGGCCTATTCGAAGAAGCTAATGGAGGAACTTTATTTTTAGATGAAATTGGTGAAATGCCCATAGCGCTTCAAGCGAAGCTACTTCGGGTATTGGAAACTGGTGAATTTTATAAAGTAGGTGATAGCAAAGCGAGTAAAATTAATGTCCGTATCCTAGCAGCAACCAATAGAAATCTTTTACAAGAGTCGGAGGAAGGATTATTTCGTGCAGATTTATATTATCGACTTTCAGTTTTCAGTATCAATTTACCTCCTTTAAGAGATCGAGTTACGGATATTCCTTTGTTAATTGAACATTTTGTAGAATTATTGGCGGCTAGGATGAATCTCAAAAAACCTGCGGTTGATCAGGAATACTTGGAAGAATTAACGAATCGACCATGGAAAGGGAATATTCGGGAACTGAAAAATGTTATTGAGCGTAGTTTAATTGTCATGGACAATCAAACTTTAGATTCTACAGCACTTCCCTTTGAACCAGAACAAGCGGTTAGTATAGTGTCGTCAGGAAAGGTATATGCTTTGCATGAGATGGAGAGAAATCATATTACTAAAGTATTAGCGTATACGCATGGTAATAAAGCGGAAGCGGCTCGATTGTTAGGAATTGGAGTCGCAACTTTGTACCGAAAAATCGAAGAGTATAAATTATAGCAACCCTATCAAAATGAAAATGAGCCTATCAAAATGATAGGCTTTTTTTTTTAACTACAGTTTGCTTATTTGACATAACAAGCTGTTAAACAGGTTTTTACGAATGAATTTGTCCTTATGGAATACGTTTTGGCATCCCCAACCAAACTTATTTTAAATATGGAAAATATAACAGCTTCTGAAATGGCGAAATATGTCCGAAAACATATTCGAAAATTATCCCCTCAATTGAAGCAATTAAAATCAACAAGTGAAGTACCCGCAATTTTGCAGGTGATAGTTAGCTACATGCGCGAATTATGTTTACGTAAAAACTTTCGCTATGTCAAACGACTATTAGTTTGTGTGAGTAACCTCTATGAAAAAGGAGATCTACTCATTAAACAAAATATTGAATACTTATTCATGCATTGCCTAGCAAGGATGGATCACCTTTGTTCCATAAACCAATGGAACAGTATTATTAATCAACTTCCTTGGAACTTAAGGAAGGTATATATCGTTCAACACATTAAATAATTGGTTATGTTAAGCATACTACTCTTTTTCTTGGGCATCGTTTGCTTTGCCTTATTTTTCAAAACTATAGACTTTTTTGACCAAATATAGACTATGGAAAGTAAAATATTAAATACGGTGAAGGCTTGGATACCACAATGTTATTCTGGACAAGAGGAGCAGTCCGAATATCATGTTCTAAAGCAAGTAGCTTCGTATTGCTTGCTTCATTTTGAAGGCGATGAGGCGGAACAGCAATTGGCTAAAGAAGCTTTGCAAGTGATTGGCTTATTGTACTATAATGGTTCTTTGCACACCAAAAATGCGATAGAAAATGAATTCTTGGAACATTTGGCGGCTAGTGAATCGCCAGCTAGTCTTCGAAAGCACCTAGCTTCCTTCCCCAAAGAATTAGCTCCAGTGTATATAAAAACAATTTTAGAAAATTAATTATGATGATCGTTCTGCTTGTATTGGCCATTTTGGTATTTGCATATACCTGTTATGTGATTGTTTATCCTGAAAAATTTTAATAATTAAAAGATGATAAATTCAGAATTATGGGGCATCGTTTGGATGTTTCTATTAGCCATTGGGATTGCTATTCCTTTAGGAAAATATATTGCTAAAGTCTATGCTGGTGATAAAACGTTTTTAGATCCTGTCTTAGCTCCTTTAGAACGCCTGATTTTTAAACTGGCTGGCATCGATGCTCATCGCGAGATGAACTGGAAGGAACATTTGAAAGCTTTGTTATGTATTAATCTAATCTGGCTCGTAGGCACCATGCTGGTGTTAATGTTTCAGATTCATTTACCCTTCAATCCCGATTTAAATCCCAACATGAGTGCGGATTTGGCGTTTAATACCGCAATATCATTCGTTGTCAATTGCAATCTTCAGCATTATTCGGGTGAAACGGGTGTTTCTTATTTATCTCAAATGGTTCTCATGTATTTGCAATTTGTGTCAGCCGCTACAGGAATGGCTGCTGCAGTTGTTCTATTTCGTGCTTTTAGAGACAAATCTACCGACCAATTGGGTAATTTTTACACCTATTTATTAAAATCCTGCACTCGAATTTTATTACCCATATGCCTAATTGTGGCGAGTATTCTTATTTTTCAAGGCACTCCCATGACCATGGAAGGAAAGGGAAATATGATTACGTTAGAAGGTGATACAGTGGCCGTTTCCAGAGGACCTGCTGCAGCGTTTATTGCCATTAAGCATGTAGGTACCAATGGCGGTGGTTTTTTTGGAACGAATTCCGCACATCCTTTAGAAAATCCTACTTACTTAACTAATATGGTGGAAATGATTGGCCAACTAGTAATTCCATTGGCGATGATTTTTGCTTTTGGCTATTTCATTCGTCGCAAAAAGTTGGCTTGGATCATTTTTACGGTCATGACCCTTGGGTTTTTATGTTTAGCTATACCCAATATCATGATGGAGGTGAAAGGTAGTCCTACGCTAGCCGCATTAGGTGTTCAAGATAACCTTGGTGCCATGGAAGGTAAGGAAATCCGTATTGGGGCTGCTGCTTCAGGTTTTTGGTCTATTGTTACTACCGTAATTTCTACGGGTTCCATAAATGCAATGCACGATAGTACCATGCCTCTATCGGGGATGAATGAATTATTAGCCATGATGATTAATGCATTTTATGGCGGATGTGGTGTCGGTATATTAAACTATTTTATTTTCATCATTCTAGCGGTTTTTATTAGCGGTTTGATGGTCGGAAGAACCCCTGAGTTTTTAGGAAAGAAAGTGGAAGCTCGTGAAATGAAGATTGCTATGTTGGTGGCTTTAATCCATCCATTCCTCATCTTAGTGGGCACTGCTATAGCTGCAGCATTCCCTGCATTTGGAGCTGCTACGACTAATGATCCAGGATTTCATGGTTTTTCAGAGTTGCTGTATGAATTTACTTCAGCGTCTGCCAATAATGGGTCTGGGTTTGAAGGGCTAGGAGATAATACTGTATTCTGGAACATCAGTACAGGCATTGTGTTATTATTTGGCCGTTTTATCCCAATTATTGGTCCTGTTGCTATTGCGGGTATTTTAGGCGCTAAACGCTATATCCCAGAAAGTGCAGGTACCCTTAAAACGGATACCATGACTTTTGGTATGATGGTTCTTGCGGTTATTATTATTATCGCAGCCTTATCATTTTTTCCAGCACTGACCTTAGGTCCAGTTGCTGAATATTTTTCTTTACGTTAATTGTTGAAGAACATGAAATCTAAAAATTCTATGATCGACGCAGGTTTATTTAGGGTTGCATTGATGCAAGCATTTGTCAAGCTTAATCCTAAAATTATGCTTCGTAATCCCGTCATGTTTACTGTAGAAATAACCACTTTTATAATGTTAGGGGTTTGTGTAAGCATTTTATTAGGTGATCAATCGCAAGGTTCCTTTGCCTATAATTTTATTGTCTTTATTATTTTACTTTTAACACTGTTATTTGGAAATTTTGCTGAAGCAATAGCCGAGGCAAGGGGAAAATCTCAGGCGGATAGTTTACGTAGAACAAGGGAAGAAACTCCCGCAAAGCTTGTAAATGGATCTGTTATCTCTTCATCACAATTGAAGAAAGGGGATGAGTTTATTTGCCAAACAGGCGATATTATTCCTACCGATGGGGAAATCATTAAAGGTTTGGCCACAATCGATGAAAGTGCAATTACTGGAGAATCGGCTCCCGTAATTCGGGAAGCAGGTGGTGATCGCAGTTCTGTCACTGGCGGAACAAAAGTACTCTCCGATGAAATCATCGTCAAAGTAACCACCAGTCCAGGTGAAAGCTTTTTAGATAAGATGATCGCTTTAGTGGAAGGTGCGAAAAGACAAAAAACTCCAAACGAGATTGCCTTAACGATTTTGTTGGCAGGATTTACTTTGGTGTTTATTCTAGTTACCGTTTGTTTAAAACCATTTGCAGATTATGCGCAAGTTAGTATTAGCATTGCTGCTTTTGTCTCCCTATTTGTTTGTTTAGTACCCACCACGATTGGTGGTTTACTATCTGCTATTGGTATTGCAGGAATGGATAGAGCATTAAGGGCTAATGTATTAACCAAATCAGGTCGTGCCGTTGAAACTGCAGGTGATATAGATGTCTTATTACTGGATAAAACTGGAACTATAACCATTGGAAATCGCAAGGCTACTCACTTCCATGTAGCAAAAGGACAAGATGTAGATCATTTTATACAAGTTGCCTCCTTAAGTTCTTGGCATGACGAAACTCCAGAAGGAAAATCCATCGTTGAATTAGCGAATATCACTTGGAATCCCTCCTTTTTTGATCAAGCTAAATTAGTGAAATTCTCCGCTGAAACAAGATCTTCAGGCCTAGACCTTCCGGATCGACAAATTCGAAAAGGAGCTACCGATGCAATACAAAAAATGTTGGAATCTGCGGGTAAGGAATTTCCTGTTGATGTGTTAACCATAGTAAAAAGCATATCAGAAAATGGGGGTACCCCATTGGTTGTTGCTGAAAATAAGGTGATCCTTGGGGTGGTTGAATTGCAAGATATTATCAAACCGGGTATTCAAGAACGTTTTTCACGATTGAGAAGAATGGGGATAAAAACAGTGATGGTTACTGGGGATAATCCATTAACGGCTGCTTATATCGCAAAAAACGCAGGTGTTGATGATTTTATTGCCGAAGCCAAGCCTGAAGATAAAATGAACTATATCCGTAAAGAACAGGCGGAAGGAAAATTAGTTGCTATGATGGGGGATGGTACAAATGATGCCCCAGCACTGGCGCAAGCGGATGTTGGTGTGGCGATGAATAGTGGAACTCAAGCCGCAAAAGAGGCTGGAAATATGGTTGATTTAGATAACGATCCAACCAAATTGATTGAAATTGTGGAAATAGGGAAGCAATTGCTGATGACTCGTGGAACGCTAACGACTTTTAGTATCGCTAATGATGTAGCTAAGTATTTTGCAATAATTCCAGCCTTATTCATGCTGACTATTCCTAGTTTAGCACCTCTAAATATCATGGGTTTAAATAGTCCAACCTCGGCTATTCTCTCCGCAATTATTTTTAATGCATTACTCATTCCGCTTTTAATTCCATTAGCATTAAAAGGAGTCGCCTATAAACCATTGGGGGCATCTAGCTTATTAAGGCGTAATTTACTTATTTATGGTCTAGGAGGACTTATTGTTCCTTTTATAGGAATCAAACTCATAGACTTATGCTTATCTGCGATTTTATAATTTTTTAAATCATGAAAAAGAATTTTCTCCCTGCTATCAAGCTTACTCTATTAAGTTTGATCCTATTAATGGGTATTTACCCCATCATGTTATTCGCCATAGCACAATTATCTCCTAATAAAGGGGAGTCTCAAATGCTAAATGCGAATGGAAAAGCATACTACAAACATATTGGACAATCTTTTACGAGCGATCATTATTTCTGGTCTAGGCCATCTGCTGTCAATTATAATGCGGCCGGTTCAGGGGCTAGTAACAAAGCGGTGTCAAATCCAGATTACATCAAAGAAATTGAAGAGCGTATTCAGGATTTTCTAAAACGTAATCCTACGGTTAATCAGTCTGAAATTCCGGTAGAATTGATTACAGCAAGTGGAAGTGGACTGGATCCACATTTATCCGTGGCAGCATTGGAAGTACAAGTTCCTCGAATTGCAAAGTTAAGAAATTTGAACGCCGAACAAGTTGTCGAACTGATTCATTCCCATATTGAAAAACCTTTGTTTGGATTCTTAGGTCCTGAAAAAGTTCATGTTTTGGAACTTAATCTTGCTTTAGATGAATTAAAACCTTTAAAATAATAGTGATGAAAACTCATATGTTAGTGATAGCAACACTTGTAGGTTGCAGTTTTGGAGCTACAGCTCAAGAATTGGATTCAACGAAAGAAAATCCAATCAAAATAACAGGATATTTGGAAAGTTACTATAGTTTCGACCCCAATAGACCATCTTCTCATGCTAAACCAGGCTTCATCTATAGCCATAATCGCAGTAATGAAATTGCAATTAATCTTGGCTTGATAAAGGCAAGTTATGAACATAATCAAATCCGTAGTAATTTAGGCCTAGGCGTGGGGACTTACATGAATGCAAATTATGCTGCTGAACCTGGAGTTTTTAAAAATATCTACGAGGCAAACATAGGTTTCAAATTATCAAAAACGAAACAAATCTGGCTGGATATGGGGGTGTTGCCCTCACATATTGGCCCTGAAAGTGCGGTTTCTGTAGATAATATCAGTCTAACTCGCAGTTTATCAGCAGAAAATTCACCATATTTTGAAACTGGAGCACGTTTATCCTATTCGAGTCCAAATAATAATTGGTACTTGGCAATGATGGCTTTAAATGGATGGCAACGGATACAACTGCCAAATACTAGTCGGGGATTGGCTTATGGGCAACAAATACAATACAAACCTACAGCAGGAATTACTTTAAACAGCAGTATATACGTAGGAGACGAGGGTAAGGATAGCTTGCGATTCTTTCATGATTTCTATGCACAGCTTAATTTAAGTTCAAGCTTGGAAGCTGTGTTGAATTGGGATTATGGTCTTCAGAAACAACCAGCACTTGATAAAAATTATACCTGGTGGAATGCTGGGATACAACTGCGATATGCAATTTTAGATCAATTAAAAATCAATCTGCGTGGAGAATATTTCAATGATACGGATGCGGTTATTTTTGGATCTGCTGTTCAAAATATGCAGGATGTATGGGGAGCATCCATAGGATTGGATTATCAGATCTATTCGGGATTATTTTGGCGAACGGAATACCGCTATTTAAAAGCAGACCAAGCCGTGTTTGAGAAATTGGATGCCACGAATACAAAGCAATCCAATCATTTGACAACTTCGTTAGGATTTAAATTTTAAGAATCGATGGAAGAACAGCGTAAATCGGCAGGTCATTTTTTGGAACTTATCAAGCAGTCGCGTAGAGGTAAATTCAAGGTTTACTTAGGCATGTGTGCTGGAGTAGGTAAAACCTACCGTATGCTGCAAGAAGCACATAACCTCATTCGCAATGGCATTGATGTTCAAATAGCTTATATAGAAACGCATGATCGTATTGATACTGTTGGAATGCTTGCTGATTTGCCTGTGATTCCTCGTAAAACTATTTTTTATAAAGGGAATGCCTTGGAAGAAATGGATGTTGACAAAGTGATTCAACTCCATCCAGATGTAGTTATTGTCGATGAATTGGCACATACAAATGTGCCAGGGAGTAAAAATGAAAAACGTTGGCAAGATGTACTTGAATTATTGGATGCAAATATCAATGTGATCTCGGCTGTAAACATTCAACATGTTGAAGGGTTGCAGGCGGAAATTGGAGATTTGTTATCTGTAGAAGTTCAAGAGCGAATTCCTGATCGGATTCTTCATATTGCAGATGAATTAATCTTTGTCGATATCAGTGTAGAGGATTTAATTCAACGATTGAAAGAAGGGAAAATTTATAAAAGTGACAAGATTGAACGTGCTTTAAAAAATTTCTTTAAATCTGATCAATTGTTACTGCTAAGAGAATTGGCATTGAAGGAATTGGCAGGTCATGCCACTAAAAAACATGAACGTGAAAATGGTTCGGAACGTAAATATCGAGCAGAACGTTTTATGGTCTGCATAGGATCGAATGAAAAAAAAGCGAAAAATTTAATACGTAGGACAGCTAGATTGGCTAGTTATTATCAAGCTAATTGGTTCGTTTTATACATACAAACCCCAAAGGAATCAGCAAATAAAATTGCCTTGGATAAACAACGATATTTAATAAATAATTTTAAATTGGCTACAGAATTAGGGGCCGAGGTTTTGCAGGTTCAAGGTAAAGATATCCCTGCTCATATTGTTGAACAGGTTATTTTAAGGAATATTACTACCGTATGTATCGGGAGCCCGTACCTTCCTTTCTTTAGAATGTTGTTCTCGATGGGGATATTTAGAAGATTACTTAAAAAATTAGAAAAAATTCAAGTGGATTTAATTATTCTGTCATGAAAATCAAAACAAAATTGTACCTCGGCATAGGTTTATTATGCTTCATGATATTCTTTCTTGCTGCAGTCAGTACCTTATATGTAAGTGTGTTGAAAAATGATACAGATCATCTGCTAAAAGCAAACTATAACTCTTTAGCTTATAGCCGTAATTTACTGGATGCTACGGAGAAATTGGATTCGGATCCTACCGCCATTCAGCGATTAGCAACGAACCTAAAAAAACAAAAACAAAATGTAACTGAAATTGGAGAATCGGCAGTTACCGAGAAACTGGAGGCCATTTACCTTAACCTTAAAAAGACTCCAAACGATCAAGAGTTGCAAGCTTCATTCCGTAATGTTCTGGTTGAACTTATGACTGTGAATATGGATGCTATAGTTCAAAAAAGTGAACATGCTAAAGAAACGGCTCAGGATGCTTTTGTTTGGATTTCCATTACTGGTGCTTTGTGTTTTTTAATTGCTTTTGTTCTTTTGGTTAATATGCCTTCCAATATTGCTAATCCAATCAAAGAATTGACAGCTAGTATAAAACAAGTTGCGCAGCATAATTATAATCAACGATTGCATTTTCAAGAAACTAGTGAGTTTAAAGAACTTGCAAATTCTTTTAACAGCATGACGGAAAAATTAGAAGAGTATGCAAACAGTAAATTAGACTTGATACTAGAAGAGAAAAAAAGGGTAGAGACCCTGTTAAATACAATACATAACCCCGTATTAGGATTAGATGAGCATAACAAGTTGGTTTTTATAAACAATGAAGCCTTGGAAATTGCCGGATTAAAAAGAGTGGATATGAAACAGCTTTCACTGCAGGAAATAGTTTCCACGAATGATTTAATACATGATATTATTTATAAAAAAGAGATTGGGAATCAAAGTTTAAAGATAGTCGTTAACAATCGGGAATGTTACTTTGAAAAAGAAGTTATTCCTATGGAAATTATTCCTACCGCTGAATTAGCACCACAATCTGTCGGTTCGGTTATCGTTCTGAAAAATGTAACGAGCTTTAAAGAATTGGATGTGGCAAAAACGAATTTTATTGCTACGGTATCCCACGAATTAAAAACACCCATAGCCTCCATTCAAATGAGCGCAGAAGTGTTGAAACATCATCGAACAGGGGATTTAACAGACGAACAAAAAAACCTCATCGATGGTATTCAGGAAGATAGTCTTCGGCTATTGAAAATAACCAGCGAATTGCTGAATATATCGCAGTTGGAAACTGGAAATATCAAATTGTATTCTCAGTTTGTAGATCCATTGCCTATCGTGAATTATGCGATCAATGCGACACGTATGCAAGCGGAACAAAAACAAATTCACATTCTTACGGAGATAGAAGATGAATTGCCTAAAATTTATGTGGATGAAGAAAAAACAGCTTGGGTACTTACCAATTTTATAACCAATGCTATTCGATATTCACCCATCAATTCTGAAATATCAGTACAGGTGAAAAAACTTCCTCAAGGAGTGAAATTCATTGTTCAGGATCATGGTAAAGGCATTGATCAACATTATAAAGAACGAGTTTTTGACCGCTATTTTCAGATACCTGGAAGTCATCGTGCAGGTACCGGTTTAGGTTTATCTATCTCTAAGGAATTTATTGAAAATCAACACGGTAAGATTGGTGTTGAAAGTGAATTAGGATTGGGAAGCACCTTTTACTTTACGATTCCGGTCTTGAACTCTTAGTCGAATAATCTGTTGTAACTACATTTTTAGATAAAATATCATTTGTACACCGAGGATCTGAGCAAATGAAGATTTTATGTTTATCTCCGATGGATCTCTTTCGGATCTTCATCGGACATTCCTTGGATCTTCTTTGATAAAATCCGAGGAATGTCCAAAGGAGTTGCTTTGGACATTCGAAATAGTCCAAGTTTAGGGAGAATAAGAACCAATTGAATGTACTAACTAAAGCCTAATGCAATGATGAATTTAATTAGGAAAGGTAAATGGTACCAACGTTTTTTTAAGTCTGCGATGTGAAATGTTCCCCATCGTAGGAAGCTAGAATCTTTACGGGTAACAGCAGGCTCCTAAATAGAATTCTACTATATAAATACCTGTAAATATGGGCTATTCACTAGGTGTAAAGTAAATGGAAAAATAATGTTATTGCTTATTTTACTTTCTTGTTTTGAATTCGGATAGGTGTAAGTGATTTAAGAAAATTTACAAGGATACTTATACTATTATGTTTCAAAATGGGATCCATTATAAACGACTAAAATTACATTGGAATTACTAAATGGCTAGAGTCAATTACCGAATGTAACTTTAGATACCTTAAAAATAGGCGGTTAGAAAATTTTTAGTAGTCTATATTTATCAGTTGCTCAGGGATGTCTTGAAATAGGATATTACTATTACCAGTCACTCGAATTAAAACGGTTAGGAAGATAATAAAAATAATTAAGGAAATCCAAATCAGCATCAGGTGTTTTGCACAGGTTAAATCTTCTGTTAAATACCAGTTGTATAATAAAAATGCAGTAAGTGGTAAGAAAGTAAATAGGGATAATATAAATAATATGAATGGCATAAAGAGTAAATAATTTATATCATTATTGAAGATTTGTTAATAATCTATTACGTTAACTCATTAGTTCACAGTTTATGAACCTATTTCTAATAAATTTTTTAATGGATTAGAATGGCTACAAACTGTAGTAAAAATTTCATGCCTCAAATATAATATAATGTTATTGTATTTAATAATATTATTTATTAGGAAATAATTAAGTTTATCATTGTTTCATTTAGAGTATATCTTTACTAGTCTATTTACATCAACAGGTCGTTGGATTTAGTACCAAAATCGACAGGTTTGGGGCTGAAGTTTTTAGAAGAAGAGGGCAGTCGTTTTCTGGAGGATTTCTAAAGGTTGAAAACTTTAAATCGGGATGAATAGCTTAACTAATGCGTTTGGAAAGGGAGTGATCGCTTGATGAATTTCTTGCTTATTTGGTTTATTTATCAAGCTAATGCGTTAATATTTTAGGGTATCCATTTGCAATGGTGTAAAAATGCGGTTAAGGGATTTGTATTAATCGAATATTCACATGGAGATAGTATGTAAATAAAACTAGTTCTGAGAAAGATAGATGCTGTCTTTTCAGAACTAGTTAACATTTACCTATTAGTTGTCAATGCGGATGAAATTGCCATCTAAATTGAACAATAAATCTAACCCATTCACTAATTCTACTTCAAATCTATTGTTGTCTTTTTCAATACTTTGTACAGCTATATCCTTATAATTGCTGTTTAAATAAGTTTTAATTGCGGTATGAATAAAGTCCGTAGCGATGGATTGACCGTCCAATGCATCGACTTCTAACCAATTTCCGTTTTTATCAAATTTTATTTTTGTTCCATTTTTTAAGATCACATTATAGGTATGGGAGGATAGTCCTTCTTTTTCTTTTTCTACTTGTGCAATCGTTGTTCCTTCAAAATGTATTTGAATAAATTCAGAAGCATTTTTAGGTAATTGATCTTCCTGAATAATGGTTTCTTTATCACAGGCGATACTGAATAATAAAATGCTAGTTAGGGCGCTTAAAATTAAAATATACTTTTTCATCGTTAAAATAATTTATTTAGTCATCAATTTTTATAAATTCTCCTTTTCGGTTGTATTTCAAGTCAATTCCATTGGTTAATTCCACCTCATAACCCGTTTTTTCTTTTTTAATTTGAACAATATGATTGTTAGGGAAACTTTTTTGAATATGTGACACAATGGTAGGGGGGATTAATTGCGCAGGTATTGGATTCATTTTACCATCCAATTCGGTCCAATTTCCTTTTTTATCAAATTCTAAGGATGTTCCGTTGGTAAATAAGACGTTAAAGGTATTTCCTTGTAATAATTCCTTTTCTAGGCTTATTACAGAAACCTTTAGATCGCTAAATTGCTTTTCAATAAAATTCTTCGCAGGCTGTGGCAGCTGCTGATAGGCTATCAATTTTTCTTGAGCCTTGCTTAATCCAATGGATAAGGAAATAGCGAATACCAAGGATAATGTTAGTTTATTTTTCATGTGCTTGTACTTGATTATAAAACAAAGTTCAGGCATAAAGCTGGAAAGAATTGGGAATTTCCTCTTTCGTATCGTATTTAAGTGTTTTTTATTCGAAAATAATGTTTGCCAGCTACATAGGAATAATCTAAGTTTAGGTTTGGGTATTTTAATAAAATCGATTGAACAATGGATAATCCCAATCCATTAGCCTGTGGATCTTGATTTCCTTTGTAAAATCTTTCAAAAATATAATCTGGATTTAATGCTTCTGAAGAACTTTGATTTGCGATAATTATTTCATTTTTACTTATATGAATATCAATTTCTCCAGGATCTTTGTTATACCTAATGGCATTTCGTAATAGATTTGAGATTAATATTAAAGCCAAGTCATGGTTAAAATCAACTACAAATGTGTCATCTTCTTTCAAGCTTAATTGAATATTTTTGAATTGTAAAATATCTTCAAAATCAACCACTAGTTGTTGAAGTAGTTGATTAAAATTCACCTTTTCAATTTCCTTATATTGGTCGTTTTCAATTCGAGATAACATTAATAAGGATTTGTTCAACTTCACCATTCGATGAAGTCCTTGTTTAGCTTCTGCTAATTTGTTTATTTGTGATTCTTGTAACGTTGGATCTTGCAGTAAAAGGTCTAATTTTCCGATGGTAATAGCTAAAGGTGTTTGCAATTCATGGGATGCATTTTCAATGAATTTCTTCTGGCTCAAGAATACCAGTTGGTTTTTATGAAGCATTTCTTCGATTCTGAAGTTCAACTCATCAAATTCCATCACTTGGGTGTTTTTGTAGGTGTATGGACTAGACTCTGCAAATCGGTATGCACTTAGATTTCTTAATATTTCCTTGAAAGGTTTCCAGATACGTGTAAGCACCACTTGATTTATAATGATGATACTAATGATAATTACAAGGTATAATATGCTTAATGAAATTGCTAGATTGATCAGAAAATCGTCTTCCTCTACCGTGGAAGTTCGTATTTCTAATAAATACGGTAGTCCATCTTGACTATAGAATCCTGTCTTTAGGATACGATAAGGTTCTTCCTCTTCATCATAAGGCATATAAATAAATTCGCGGGAAAAAACATTTTTATCCAGATCCTTGTGATCTTGGGTAGGGAGTATTCTAAATTGGTTTATACCAAACACTTTATTTTGATCTATAATCGCCGAATTGTTATAGGCTTCCCTTATAATTTCTATTTTTTGGTTTTTTAATCCATCATCGATATTATCATAGACTTCATCCATTAAAACAGCATAGAATAAGCCTGCCCATATGGCCATAATTAACAAGATGGCAATCATTAGGTGCCTGTTGGTATACGATTTTACTGAAATTGCCATTAGATTAATTTATATCCTACACCATAAACCGATTGTAGATCCACATCTGCATTTACCTCTTTCAATTTTTTTCTGATATTTTTGATCTGGGAGTATATGAAATCAAGGTTATCCACCTGATCGGCATGATCGCCCCAGACTGATTCAATTAATGTAGTCTTTTCTAATAACCTATTTGGTCTTAGCATTAAATAATATAGAATATCAAATTCTTTTCTGTTTAGAATTAAGTTATGCTGATCCACATATACGGAACGATTTTCTAAATCTAAACTTAAACTTTTATAGCGTAATATAAAATCTGCTGCTGATGATTTTCTACGTATAATGGCTTTAACTCGGGCTAATAATTCGGCTAAATGAAAAGGTTTTGATAGATAATCTTCAGCACCAAGTTCCAAGCCTTTCACTTTATCTTCGACGGAGTCCTTCGCAGATAGTATTAATATAGGTTGAATTTTGTTTTCCTTGCGTATCGTTTTGATCAGTTCCAAACCGCTACCACCCGGCAACATTAAATCTAAAATAACACAGTCGTACTGGTATTGAAGAAGTTTGTGATACGCAGAATGATAATTGTTTGCAGATTCTACTTTAAAGTTTTCAGACTCTAAATATTCTTGAATGTTTCTTGCAATCTCTATTTCGTCTTCAACTATTAATATTTTCATGTGAATTAAAATTACAATTCTATATACACAATCTGAAATGAATCTGGAAAGATGACGAAGCTCTATTAAAAGTTAGCAATGATTTGCATAAGTAAAATTAACAATAAGGCTGTTTAAATAATTTATTAAGTAATAATGTCTATTTTTAAGTAAAATATAAACATTTATTGTATTATATTTGCCTTGCTATTGGAGTGGTCGTTCAATAAAAGTTTATTATTTATTTAGGTAGTTTAAGTGATGAAAAGCTGTGTTTTGAATCCTAGTGGTTTATTAGATTTATTATTTTTTGCATCGATTGGTTTAACCGCGATAAATGTTAGATTGATCCAATTGACCATTGTACCCTTATATGATCTTGCTGGATGTTTTTTAATCGCTTTTGCATTATCTTTTATCATTAAGTCTTTGATACATGCTAAATGGATAGGTGCATTCGAATTCCTAGTGTATAATTTTTTTATTTTAGGGAATGTCTTGACTTTTATATTGTTGGGGCTTAATTTTATTTTAGCTTCTCATGCAGTTGAATATACCTTTCATCATGTCAAATATGAAGATAGTACGCAGAAGCTAAACCAGAGGGGGGAAGGGAATGCTAAGCGAGTGATTTATGCCCATTTCGATAAATCATTTTCAAAAAGAATAATAATTGAAGAACCATATTCGGAGAAACGAACCTTGGATTCCATTGCTATACGCTGTAGGAATGGTGGATTTAATTACCCAATAATTGTTACGGTATTCATACCTGCTAAGCGAGTGTAAATTAGTTTTTGTTGGCTCTTTTGGCCATTTCTTCAATCCATATTGGTGCAAAGGGGGAAACACAACCTTTACTAACCGGATAATCCTGGTACAAAGCTAATTTGTTTCCTATGTGGATCGCCTGCTCACGAAGCTCTTCATTACAAATTCCTATGCTAGCTAAAGTAGAATTCATGGTCCATTGTACTAAATAGTGTTCACTTAACATCGTTTCTTCAATCGTCTTTAAAAGCTGTTTTAACTCCAATTTGCCTTCATTCTTAGAAATACTTGATGCCGTAAGCTGCCATGCGAGTCTGCGAAGGCTCGGTTCTTTTGAGTTTAACCAGGCTAACCTCAGTTGATCTTTTTCAGGATGTAATTTGATCACATACGAAAATAACCAATCCAACAGGTGTGGAAAATTGGCTGATTGGCTTAATTCTGTTAATTCTTGGGTAGAAAAAGAGGAGGCTTTAAAATTTAATATGGCCATAAATTGGGCTTCCAAGATTTTCGTATCCCATAGGTTTAGCGCAAGCTCATGGTTGTTTTTTAATTGCTTCGCAATTTTACGAATATCTCCCATTTTAACGCCAAATTGAGTTCCTTGTGCTCCTTGTTTTTGATATATTTGATAGACTTTTGGGTCAGCAGCATTTTTCAATTGCTCAATGATGTCTTCGATAAGGTTAGCTTTCATGTGATTCACTTGATTTTCTAAAGTAAGTTTTACTCTTCTACCAATACAGGATTTGTGCATGGAGTTATCTTCCTATAAAACTAATCATTCTGTTGGAGTTTTTGCGATCTTATGCTTTTTATAAAGGGTGAAAAGTACACATAAAAAAGAAGACTCCTGAAGCGGGGAGCTGCAGGAGTCTTAACTAACCAATTATTAACCTAAATTATGAAATTTAGAATAGTATATTCAAGCTCTATGCCATTGCTTTATATTAAATGTTATTTTAACATTTATTAACACTTCTTTATTGTCAGTCAATAAATATGTGTTTTTTTGACTTATATTTTTTTTCCTAAGCATTTTTTAGCATCCAAATTTATCCATAAAAGTAGGTGCATGGGAGCATGCTAAAAAAAAATTCCTAGTCGATTTTAATCTTAAATTACCTGCGTTAATTAATTAAACTTTCAACGAATTGAATAATTATTTTTTCGGATTTACTGTAAACAAGAAACTCCTAAGACGGGGAGTCTTAGGAGTTTACTAACCAATTATTAACCTAAATTATGAAATTTGAATACTATATTTCAAGATATGTGCCAATTTTTTTATTAAATATATTTTTTAACAAAACTTAACATTTATGCTTAATAATTTGTTGAAAAAACCTATTATTTAACATTTGGTCTATCAATTCTTTCACCGAAATGATAACTTGCGAATCGACTTTCCTCTTTCGCATTGACTAAATCCTGCTCTTGGTCTCCCCATGGCCATCCTCCAAATTGAGTGCTTCTGTACTCTTGAAATGCATCTTGCAATTCTCGTTCTGTATTCATTACAAATGGACCATAAGCAGCGACTGGCTCGTTGATCGGTTCTCCTTCTAAAATCAGTATAAACGCTTTTTGATCGTTGTTGACAATTCGTATTTCTTCATTTCCATCCACATCAGCCAATTGCCCTTTTCTTAGTTCTTGAGATTCCAATTGGATGCTGTTATTTCCTTCATAAAAAAACACGAAACGATTTAGGGTAGGAGAAACAGCTTCTAAGGTAAATTCCGTATGTGGGTCCATTTCTATTAAAGCCAAACCAACATGGTTTTGTGGATTTGATGCCCATGAATTTGGTAATGGGTCTATGGATTTTACGCCTTGGTATGCTCCTAATATAACCTTGATTTTCACTTCTCCATCGTGCTTGGATGGAATGGTTTTGATTGGAATATCTTCATGCCATAACATTTTGTAATCTGGCTCATGCAGTTTGTCTTTTCCAGGCAAATTAAGCCAAATTTGAAACAACCTTAATGGATTGGGTTGATCATCATGAATTAATGGAAACATTTCGGAATGTAAGACCCCTGATCCTACATTCATCAATTGCACATCTCCTTGTCCATACCTTCCTTTTGAACCTTTTGAATCGAAGTGATCGACATAACCTTCTGGTACAACAGTGATCACTTCAAATCCACGATGGGGATGGTGTGGAAAGCCTGGAATGGTTTCGCCATGGTACATACGCCAAGGCTTCGCTGAATCAAAATCATTACCTATGTTTCGGTCATTTAAGGAAGCATTCGGTCCCATTTGGCCATTGCCTTCAGGATATTGATCGAAATGATAAGCTGCTAAAATAAATGGATCTCGAATAGCTAGTGTTCCTTTTACGGAACTAATATTTTTAATTTTCATGATTTACCTTTCTTTTTGTCTATAGCATTACAAATGCTAGACCAATAGAATGATATTAGCGTAGGAGTTACGTATTGGTTACTGGTTTCTTTAATGAAACTAGCTGTAAAAGAGATTTTTTAGGGCTTGCTAATTCGAATGATCAACAGGTTGTCGGAATAAATTGCTGAGTTTTTTCAATTAATTAGACAAAATTTCCATTAGCAATGTGGATAACTGTCAAATTGACAATTTGACTGTATGCTTTGCTAGGCAATTAATATTCCATCTTGCAACTGATTTTTTTCTGCTGCAATTTGATAGGGTTGATAACCCTCATGGATGTCTTCCATTTGGAGGATGCTCTTGGATAAGCCTAAATCCAATTGAAATGTAAACCCATCTATGGTAGTTAGGAAGACTATTCCTGAAGGATTTTCATAATCAGGCAAATAAATCATGGCCTTTTTATCCGCAATATACTCATTCATGAATACTCCTTCCTCATCAGTGGTAAGCCAACCTTTTATTTGGTTATATGGGCCTAAAATATTGGAGAATTTTAAATAGTTGATCATAAAACAGTAATGCTTAAAATTAATGTCGTATGGAAAAGTTAGGATGTAAGTTCTAGAACCAACTTTGTTTAAATTAATGATGATTAAAAGTTGTTGCTTATTAAATAGTTTACAAAAAGTTTCGCATGCATCTTTTAAATCGTTAAAAGAGGGACCCTTAACTAATATGACCTTATCGTTTGCTTTTTTTTCTAATTCTGATTCGTGATAAACTTGTACTTTTTTTTCACGACGATTCTTGTCGAAGGATTTAAGTAAGATCGTTATGACAAATAGAACTAATAAAATAGAAAAAATGGTTGTCATTCTTTGAAATTTTAATGATCTAGGATTTACGCAATTAGTAGGGTAAGTTCGTCGTTAATTAATGGTAAATTTACCTAAAACTAATCAAATTCAATAAAAAATTAAATATATTTTTAATTATATTAAATTTATTGAAATCCTATAGGGCGAAATAATGGAAAAACTAAGGTTTTGTAGTTATTGGAATCAGTATAACTTTAATGCTTATATTTTTTGATTAAAAATGATGGAGACGAATACGTTGAATGGAATATATGGTAAATGTAGATTTATAATAATTCGATCTCAATGGTATCGATTCGATAGCCTGTTTGTTCTTTGACTTTTACTTTATTGGTTTTTTTATTATAGATATAGTTAGGAATTCCATAATTATAATCTATAGAAAAAACTCTTTTTTCGTTATTATCAATTTGAAAATCCTTAGACGCTTCATCGAAGGGTAGTTTTAATTTTTCTGCAAAACTAGTAATCATACTTTTCATTTCTTCTTCCGATACAAAAGAATTTTGAACAATGATGCAATTGTAGTTCTCCTCATCTATTTCAGAAAGGAATATCTCGTTATTTATGTTCATGGGCGAATTATCAATCGCATTGTTAACTTGTTCTTCATAACGAATCGTATCACCTAATAGGTACTCAGCGCCAAAAGTAGAATGTAATAGTCTTATTTCACGCATAACTAAAGATTCTAACCCTTCTTTGCTGGTGTAAATTTCTAAAAATTGATTCATACTATTTTTGAAAGCTGAATTTTCTACTGAATCACTAGTTGGCAGCTTTTGAAGGATGAGGGATAGGTAGTTTTTTAAATTAGTTGCAATTTCCTGCCAATTGTCTAAGGATTGAAATTGTCCCAATTCATTTGTGCTGTATATATAGTTTATATCTTGTAAAGACTGAATTGGGTCGGATAAATTGAAAGGTAAGGACGATATTTGCTGTTTGAAATCGTTTTTCCATAAAATTTGGTAACTAGTTTCTGTGGAATCTAAGATGATAAACTGGCTGTAATAGGTGGTTGAATCTTGACTCTCCTTACCGTCGTTTATCTTCTCTATTTTTTTAAATATTTTAAAATTTAGGGTATCTCCTTTAGACCAATAGGCCACAATTGGAACGGTTGTTTTTTCCTGAGCCAAAACAGGGATACTTAAGCAAAATAGGATTAGAAAAAATAAAGATTTCATGTATTATGTAAAGGTTATTTTATATAATTATAAAGATAAAAAAATAAAACACACTTTTAGGGAATGGAGTATGCACTAATTGTAAATATTTATACTCGTGGAATATTCTTGCATCATCAGTAAAAATACCTCTTTTTAGGTATTTTTCATTAGGGTTCAATCGGATAACTTTGTAGTGCATTTCGATGTTAATCTGACCAAATCAATCCTTATATAAGTATCCTTGTATGTTTTCATGCAAAGATTATTTATTTTTAATATCCATACGAATTTTTGTTTTGAATAGACTAGCTTTGGTTTACCAATATCTTCTTAAAATCTAAATGAGAAACAATGAAATCAATAAATCGAAGGGATTTTATCTATACCGGTTCAGTCTTAGCAGCAAGTGTTATTGGCTCGAGAGCAATTGCTTCTCCAAATACGAATCATAATGTGATTCCTCGTTGGAGAGGATTTAATATTTTGGAGTTCTTTAGACCTGAACAGTACCATTTGACACCAGAAAATAAAAAGATGATTACCCAAGACTTCCAATGGATTTCTGATTGGGGATTTGATTTCGTGAGAATTCCTATTTCATATCCATGCTATCTCCAATATGATATCAAATCTGGAATACCAATTCGAAAGGATGAAACGATCAAGTTTCGAGAAGAGGCCGTTTCGGCTATAGAGTGGTTGGTCGAAAAGGCCGTTAGTTTTGGTCTTCATGTAAGTCTTACTTTGCATAGAGCTCCAGGTTTTTGTATTAATGCCGGCTTTCATGAACCATTCAATTTATGGAAAGATTCGGAAGCTCAGGAAGCTTTTTATTACCATTGGGAAATGTGGTCTAAACGACTGAAAAGATTTTCAGGAAAACAATTAAGTTTTGATTTAGTCAATGAACCCTGTTTTAAAGAAGATATGAATGACCAGTTTTCGCCTAATAAACCGATTCCCGGTGCAATTTATCGTCAAGTGGCTAAAGGCTGTCTGGCAGTGATTAAGAAGCATAATCCAGATCGATTGGTCATTGCGGATGGTAATCATGTAGGCGCATTGGTGATTCCAGAACTCGTTGATTTACCTATCGCACAAAGCTGTAGAGGCTATTATCCTCATTATGTTTCTCATTATCGCGCAAGTTGGGTATGGAAGAATCCCGATGATGCTCCTATGCCGGTATGGCCTGGTAAGATTGATGGACAAGACTTTAGTAGAAAATCTTTAGAAGATGCTTATAAGCCTTGGGTCGAATTGGTAAAAAGTGGAGTAGGGGTACATTGTGGGGAATGTGGCTGTTATAATGAAACACCACATGCGGTATTTTTGAGTTGGTTCAATGATCAATTGGATATTTTAACTGGTCACGGTATTGGTTGGGGACTTTGGAATTTTAGAGGAACTTTTGGCTTGTTAGACTCGGGAAGAAAAGATGTGAAATATGAGAATTTTCATGGGCATCAACTGGACAAGAAGTTGCTGGATTTGCTTCAAAAGTATTAACTCTTCTTATATTTTTATTCTATTTTAGGTAAAGAAAAAAGGCTATGTTATGATTTCATAACATAGCCCAATTACATTGTCTTCTTAACTGTTAATTATTCGTTGTTTACTTCTATTTTTTGATCGTTCATCATCTTTAATGCTTTTTTCTCTGAACGGATATTTAAGAATTCGACCAATACGGAAAATGCCATAGCAAAATAGATGTATCCCTTAGGAATATGTTGATCAAATGCCTCAGCGGTTAAGGAAACTCCAATCAATAATAAAAAGGCTAGAGCTAGCATTTTTACAGATGGATAATCATTAACAAAACTGGAAATACTTTCCGCAGATAATAACATAATAACTACCGCCACGATGACAGCAGCGATCATCACGCCAATTTGATCCACCATACCAACAGCCGTAATTACAGAATCTAGGGAGAATACCAAATCTAAAATGATAATCTGAATTATAATACTAGTAAAAGTAACAACTTTCTTTTTGAGGGAAGCGGTGTCGATATGACCCTCCACTTTATGATGGATTTCCGTGGTCGCTTTATAAATAAGAAATAAACCTCCTATAAATAAAATTAAGTCTCTACCTGAAAGCGTAAGGTATCGATGCCAATTGGGATCTTCAATGGATAACATATCTCCTAAATGCAAGAATGGCTGCGTTAAACCCATAATCCATTTAATGGAAAATAATAAGCCTACTCGCATGACTAAAGCTAAAAGTAATCCAATCTGTCTAGCTTTTTTTTGCTGATGTACCGGAAGTTTGGCACTTTGAATCGATATAAATACGATGTTGTCTATACCTAAAACAATTTCTAAAATTGTTAAGGTTAAAAAGGATATCCAAATCTGCGGATCACTTAACCATTCCATAGTTCTTTTTTAATAGCGTGTGATAAAAAAATGTTTGTGAATAAATTCTTCATTGAATTACAATATCAACAAATTTTATCACTTGTTGTTTTAAAATGTTTTTTTATTGTTTATTGATAAATGGAATTTTAAAGATGGAAATGAATGGTTCTGCTTTGGGTGTTAATTCTTTGGATTTAAATGATTTAATAACTGATTACTTATAATTTATAGTTAAAAGTTTACAAAAATATAATTATTAAGTAAATGATATGTTGTAAATTGTAATATCGCAGCATTGATTTTCGTTTATTAATACTATAAACTAAATGACGTGGAATTAGTAATGCATAAACTCAGAATCAATATTCATGGGCAAAAAACGAGGACTCTATCAAGGACCAATACGAAATGTCGAAATAAAAAAGAAGCGATTTAAAGAAACAATAAAGAAAATATTTAAGGAAAGGGCATTTTCGGATCTTACTGTCAATGCTGTTTCATATAAAGCAGGTATAAGTAAAAGTTTGTTGTACCGATATTTTGGCAATCTCAATAATCTTTTGAGCCAATTAATGGAAGAAAATGATTTTAGCGCTATTTTGGAAGAGAAATTAGCTGAAGAAAAAGTGTTAGGACAACAACAGGATTCAAACCATTTTGCTGATATGTTGCGCTATTTGCTTTCATCCCCTGTTAGTTCTGGATTAGTCGCATGGGAGTTATCTTCTCAAAACAGGTCGATATATGATAACTTAAAAAAAAGAGAAGAGATTCTTCAACAGCTTTTTCTGGAAAAAGAAGAATTAAAGAATAGCAATGTTGATGTTCAAGCTATATATACAATATTGTTTTCTAGTATAAATTACCTTTCAGCTTATAGCTTTATGCATGAGGTACCAATCAATGGAATAAGAGCGGACTTAGAACCTGAGCGAATTATCAGTGCGATTCAATTTATTTTAAATCAAGTTAAGAAAGTAGGCGCGGAGTAAGTGCTCTTGCTTATTTTCTTTCGTTCTAATATTTAATAATATTAAATAGATGTTTAGTTATTGTTGGTTTTGTTTAAACCTATTCTATGTTTCATCCAACAAATTAGTTGCTCATCGCTGAGCGGCTTTTCAGTTGTCTTATTTTATCTATACCTACTCAAAACAGCGCTTTTAAGTTAAATAGCGATCCTTATTTTTAAATATTAATTAATCTATTTGACGTATAAATACACCTTGATAAATTTACTTTGTTAAACTATTGTAATAATTATATTACGAAATATACCTTTCTTATTATTTAAATGTTACCGCTTTTAGTAAAATTCTAGATTACATTTGATATACAAGTGAACGATTATTTTGCTATTTACCTAAGATTTATTTTATGAAACTGTTTATTGATCTTTTATTTCTATTCATGAAACCTCGCCAGGCAGACTCCAGTAGTTTGGTTTTTTGCAAATGTAAATCTAAGCCAGTCTGATTCTAAAAAGATTTTGAATAAAAATCTTTAATCCTAAAGAAAGTACAATTTCAGAAATACCTGTTTTAAGACAAAATATCCTTCTAATATCCAAGAAGAGGATCTTATTTCTGAATTCTTAACCATTTAATATTTACTAACAACAAATTTAAATTTTATGAAACACAGGTTACTTGGAGTTTTTATACTCATCATGATGTTCATTGGAGCGGCTCATGCCCAAGAACGACAGCTATCTGGTACAGTGCAATCTGCAGCCGGAGGACCTTTGTCCGAAGTTTCCGTACGAGTGGAGAACTCAGGAATTGCTACGCAAACTGATGCAAATGGTCGGTTTACTATTGCTATTCCTACAGGAAGGACAGTTTTAATCTTTTCTTATGTGGGATATGCCTCCCAGCGTATTTCAATTAATAAGCAAACGACTATTGAAGTGGTCATGAGCAATTCTGTCAGTGAATTGGAAGAGGTTATAGTCACGGCATTGGGGGTGAAAAGGGAAAAGCGGGAGTTAGGCTATGCTGCTGATCAGGTGGATAGTAAAACCTTAAATAGAGCGAATGCCGTAAACGTTGCAAATGGCCTGCAAGGTAAGGTATCAGGATTGAATATTAATACTGTTAATTCTGGAGTATTTGAAGAAGTTAAACTTAGTTTACGTGGTATTCGTTCGTTAACAGGTAATAATAATCCTTTACTGGTGTTGGATGGTGTTCCCATGGATATCAAATATTTATCGTCTATTAATCCCAATGATGTAGATAATGTATCGGTATTGAAGGGTGGCGCATCAGCAGCTATTTATGGTCCTGATGCACGAAATGGGGTAATTTTGGTGTCTACTAAAAGAGGCCAAGATGGGGTGGATATTAACTTAAGTCACTCTACACAATGGCAAACCATCTCTTTCTTTCCTAAACTGCAAAAGCAATTCGGTCAAGGTGCTGATGGGGAAATAATACCTCGTGAAAACTGGAGTTGGGGACCTGCTTACGACGGATCTGTAGTAAATATTGGTCCTGAACTGCCGGATGGTTCTCAGCAAACGGTGGTTTATCAAGGAACTGATGAACGCGAACAATTTTACGACACAGGAAATACGAATCAAACGAATGTATCTATCAATGCGAAAGATTTTTTTATGAGTCTTGAAAACGCAGATATAAAGGGTATAGTTCCTGGTGATAAAAATAGAAGAAATGGTTTGCGTTTAAATGCCAGGAAGGAAATAGGCATTTTTAGGGCGGGTGCAAATGTAAACTATATACAACAAAATTATTCTGTTTATGATCAGGAAAGTCAACAAACTTATTTTAGAAATCAAAGTACAGGAGGTAATGACGGTTTATTTAATCAATTAATCAATACCCCTGCCCATGTAATACTATCGCAGTATAAGGATTATAAAAATGATAAGTATGCCATGTACGAAAATTGGTTTACGGATTTCGGGATCAATCCTTATTTCAGTATTGGCAATTGGAGAAGGAAAGGTAAAAAGCAAGATGTTATTGCTAACATAGACTTAGGATTAAAGCCTTTTGAATGGTTAGATATCAATTATAGAGCAAGTATTAATGCGACATCAACGGCAGATAGAAATACCAGTGAAGGAGTTAAAACTTCTGACTGGGGTTTAAACCGTGGAAAGAGCACAGTTACTCCAGCTTTGGAGGAATACAATTATAATCAAACTGTACTGACATCCGATTTATTTGCGAATGTGGTGAAGCAATTATCAGAGCCTTTGAAATTAAATGCTGTTCTTGGAACGTATGTTAGACAAAACGAATATAGAATTACTCGTGTTGGTGCTGATAATTTAGGTATACCAGGACTTTATAATTTAAGTAATCGGGTAGGAAATTTATTCGGTAGTTCCGATGGGTATCAATCGAGGTTGTTTTCGATTTATGGTAGCGCAGGATTAAATTATAAGAATTGGGCCAATGTGGAAGTAACAGGCCGATGGGATAAATCATCTACCTTGGCTCCAGACATCAATTCTTATTTTTACCCAGGTATTAATGCCGCAGTTGTATTAACTGATGCCTTGGATATCCAATCAAATTTCTTTAATTATTTAAAAATTAGAGGTGCTTGGACGAAAACTGCAAACTCTGATATAGATCCATATTTCCTAGAAGCTACATTCTCACAAAGAAATGGCTTTCCATTAGGCGGTATCCCTGGTTTAACAGCCGATAATACCACCTATGATTTTAACTTAAAACCTGAACGAATAAATACTACCGAGGCAGGTTTTGAATTAGGATTATGGGATAACCGATTGACATTAGAAGCTACTTATTTTTCTTCTAACAATACAAATCAAATTATTAGTATGAATATTTCGGAAGCTTCAGGTTATGCAAGAAGCTTTAGAAATGCAGCTTCTTTCGACAGCCGTGGAGTAGATTTTGATATAAACTTATCGCCTATAGTTAAGTTTAATGATGGATCTGTGAATTTTAGAGGTAATTTTTTATGGAATGATTCTGAAGTCACCGAGATTTATAATCAACCAGGCGGTGAGCGATTAAAAGAACTTTCCATTGGAGGATATGTGGCTGCAGGTAATTATGCCATAGAAGGGCAACCAGCATTTGTGATGAGAGGTACAGACTACATTCGCGACGATCAAGGTCGTATTATTGTAAATGCTTCAAATGGTCGCCCATCTTTATCTTCTGGATATGTTAATTTGGGAAGAACACTTCCAAAATGGATTATTGGCTTGAATCCTTCTGTGAATTACAAGAACTTCAATTTATCAGCATTATTTGAGTATAAGGGAGGGCACGTTGCTTCTTTCTTTGCTTTGGGTACGGATATGGCATGGACAGGTGTGTCTCAAGCTACAGCTTATAATAACAGAGAGCCCTTTATCTTACCAAACTCAGTAATTGAAGATCCTGCAAATCCAGGAACGTATATAGAAAACAAAACAGCAAAGATTGGGGAAAACGAACCAATCTATTACTATTATACTGGAGAGTTTAGTGGTGCATCCTCCAATTTTATAGTGAGTGCAAATCATTGGAGGTTAAGAGAATTGGCTTTAAGTTATGAAGTGCCAAGTAAATGGTTAATGATGAAACAAAATGCAATCAAAGGGTTGAGTATTTCATTGATTGGTAGAAATTTAGCATTGTGGTTACCGAAAGAGAATGAGTTTATGGATCCTGATTTTAACAGTTTTACTGATGATGAGTATCCAAATGCCTACGGTAATATCAATTCAACCTCTAATCCTCCAATTCGGAATTTTGGATTTACACTTAATGCCAAGTTTTAATCATTAAATTTTTAAGTATTATGAAACATAAAATAGTTTTGGCAATATTAGCGGTAACCTTAACGTTGTCAAGTTGTTCGGATAGTTTTTTCGATATAAATACAAACCCTAATCGTCCTACAAAACCAGCAGTATTACCGCAGTATTTATTGCCAATGGTAATAAAACAAACGGCTTACCGAATGGGCACCCAATATTCTTGGGCAGGTTTTTGGACTGGATATTATGGCCGAGGTGCTGATTTTGGTAACAGCTTACCACTTGAAAATTATCAAATAACAACCTCATTTCAATTGACGCAATGGGCTAATTTTGCAAATTCAAGTACCTGGTTTGATGTTTTAAACGATGCTACCTTGATGGCCTCATTGGGCGAAGAAAGTCAAGAACCATTTTACGTAGCTGTGGCCAAAGTAATGAGATCCATTGGTTTTATGTACCTGGTGGATATGTATAATAATGTGCCTTATTCTGAAGCTTTGAATGTCAATTCTTCGATGGCACCTGCTTATGATAAAGGACCGGATGTATACAAAGGTTTATTAATCGAATTGGAAGAAGCACGTGCTATCTTTAAAACAATCCAAGAAGTATCTGTTTCTGCTGCTGCTGCGGATGTTTTATTTCAGGGAGATTTGGTAAAATGGAGAAAACTTGCAAACACCCAATCTTTGAAATTATTGATCCACCAATCTGAAGTGGTCAATAATCCTAGTGCAGATTTAGCGAAAATAACTGCAGACGGTAGTGGATTTATAACTGCAGGTAATTCTGCGACCTTAAGTATTCCCTTTTCAAATAATGTAGACCAAGTCAATCCCGTATACTTTGAATATGTAGCTAATCAAAGTGGCATAGCAACAGATGGGTTCACGAGGGTTAGTAATTATTTATTGAATAGGTATATAGACAATAATGATATCCGATATCAATATTTGTTTCTACCAGCCTTAAATCCATTCGATCCTTCAAAACCATGGATGGGAGCAGACTTTGGAGCACCTCCAAATTCCGATCTTCAATCTTCTAGACAATCGGTAGTAGTAGGGACAGGAATATTAAAAGATGGGGCAGAGCCTCTATGGTTATTTACCTCTATGGAGAGTTTATTTTTACAAGCAGAGGCGATTCAACGGGGCTGGCTAGAAGGGGACGCTAAATTAGCTTATGAGAATGCGGTAAAAGAATCCTTCAAATGGTTAGAAATTCCAGCAGCTGAAACCGAAGCTAATCAAGTTTTGGCTGGTTATGCCAATTGGAATGTTGCATCAAATAAATTGGAACTGATCATTAATCAAAAGTATCTTTCTTTACCAAGCATCAATAATTTCGAAGCTTATGTAGATTACAGAAGATTAGGTTTTCCTAAAGATGTACCCTTGTCTAAAATTCCAAACCTGAATGGAAACAAGGTTCCATTGAGATTGATGTATCCGCAAACAGAATACAATTACAACAATACCAATGTAGTTGCAGAAGGCGAGATAGATCCTCAAAAAAGTAGGATTTTTTGGGATGTAGAGTAATTATAATATCCTTTCATTAAAATTGATTTGTTATGGGGTACCATTAGGTACCCCATTTTTTAATACATTTCCTAGCGTTTGTTGTACATAAAGAAGTTGTAAATAAACCAGTGTTTCCTAAGAATAGGATACTTATTTGTACCCGAACGATTTATTTCATACATTTCTATTGATTTACCTACGACAAGAAAAATGTGCCATTTAAAAACGAACAACTATTTACTTATAGCCATATTGTTTTTATTAACTATTAAGCTCAATGCGCAAGAAATAGATCCATTAAAAAATGTATTTAAAGAAAAGTTCCTTATAGGAACAGCCTTGAATATGCGACAAGTCGTTCAAGCAAATCCAAAGGAACAAGAAATCCTAAAAACACATTTCAATTCCATAGTAGCTGAAAATGCGATGAAGAGCATGTATTTGCAACCCAAGGAAGGCAAATTTAATTTTTCTGAAGCCGATCAATTTGTGGAGTTCGGAGAACGACACGGAATGCACATTGTGGGGCATACCTTGATTTGGCATTCCCAAGCACCCTCATGGTTCTTTGTAGATGAGCGAGGAAATGACGTGTCTCGAACTGTTTTGATAGATCGAATGAAAAAACATATACATACCGTTGTTTCAAGATACAAAGGAAGAATAAAAGGCTGGGATGTGGTAAACGAAGCAGTCTTCGATAATGGAGACTGGAGAACAAGCAAATTTTATGAAATCATAGGGCCAGATTTTATGAAATTAGCCTTTCAATTTGCGGCTGAAGCCGATCCTGAAGCAGAATTGTATTACAATGATTATAATACCGCTATACCTAGTAAAAGAATGGGTATAGCTTACAAAATTAAGGAGCTTTTAGAGGCTGGTGTAAGGGTAGATGGATTAGGGATGCAAGAGCATCATGGACTTGATTTTCCTTCTTTGAACGATATTGAGGGAACTATTATACAGTTTAGTAGCCTTGGCCTTAACGTAATGGTAACAGAATTGGATATTTCTGTGTTGCCACATGCTAGAGCCAATCAATCTGCAGAGATCTCTAATACCGATACCTATAAGAACGAATTAAATCCCTACAAAGAAGGATTACCGATAGAGATCCAAGAAAGACTAGCAAAAAGATATACTGATTTATTTGAAATATATCTTAAACATGCTGATAAAATATCCAGGGTAACCTTTTGGGGACTAAGTGATCGGGATTCGTGGCTAAATAATTTTCCTATCCAAGGAAGAACGAATTATCCCTTATGGTTCGACCGTTCCTATCAAGCGAAGCCATTTGTTCAAGATATTATTAATTTGGTTAACTAGCTGAATTTTTATCCATAGCGTTTCCTTCGATATAGCTATAAGATAAAGCCTTAAAACAGGAACGTTTTAAGGCTTTATTGCTTATAAAAAAGAAGCTACCAATTTGGATTTTGTTCTATTTTATTATTGATAGCAATTTCATTGCTAGGTATTGGCCATAAGTAATCTTTTTTAGGATCAAACTTCCTTAAACTTGCTTCTTGCAGAATAATATGTTTTTTATCATTAACTGGGGTATTAGCAGCCCATTTTTCCCCCGTAGTTGTCAAAAATTCTTTAAAAAGGTAACTACCTATCAATGGTTTTACCATTTCTATTTCTGCCGTTTTCCAACGAATAATATCCCAATACGCGAAACCTTCAAATGCCAATTCTACTAATCGCTCCCTACGGATTTCATCTCGCATGTTAAGTCCATTTAACTGAACAAATTCATTGGTCAGTTTAGGCAGACTTACATAGTTTACTTGATCCTTTGTACCTATATTTATTTGAGGCAATCTCGCTCGAATCTGGTTAATTGTGATTTCCAAATCCTCATTAGAAATACGCCCATCCAGCTCAAAACTTGCTTCCGCATAAATTAATAATAGCTCGGCATACCTAAACACTGGTTTGTCTATATAAGATGCTTGTAGGTTCCAGAATTCTTTATTTGCGTATTTACGGATGCCGTATCCACTACGATGTTGTCTGGGGTTAGGAATGGTATAGTTACTACTAGAAATAAATTCATCTCCTGTTTTGAACAAGGTAAAACCCATTCGCGGATCTTTTTTGTTGAAATATTCTGCATAGCTCATGAGATCATTAGGTTCAACGTATACTGTTGATTTTTCCATTGGTAAACCATCAGCCATCAAATAGTTGTCTACAAAATTCTGGGTAGGCAAAACGTTGCTACCTTCATAATAGCGTTGCACTGGCGTACTACTTACGCTATTCTCTCTGTTTACCCCATATTGCCTCACGATAATATGTTCTTTATTGGAACTACCTTCACCGGCTAATTGAAATAAATTGAAATAAGCATCATTCAATTGCTCTCCATTTGTTCCCAATCTCGCCTGAGAGAATAGGCTATATTGTTTAGAATCTATAACTTGTTTAGCCGCCTCTTTGGCCAATTTTAAGTGTAAAGTGGCCTGCCCATATTGGTGATATTTTTCCCGAGTTCCTTCAAACAAGGCTACCCTAGCTTTGAATGCAAGAGCTGCGGTTTTTGAAATCCTTCCAAATTCTTTAGCAGATATTAATTCATCCTGTCCTCTTAAATGCGTGGCTGCAAAATCCAAGTCTTCAAATATTAATTCTAGGATTTCTGTCCTGGTAGCTCGAGGAGCAAACACCTCCGGATCATCCATCTTCAGTGTTTTAATTATCTTTGGAACGCCACCAAAGCGCTTAAACATTTCAAAATAATACATAGCCCGAAAGAATCGCGCTTCGGCAATATACCAGTTTACTTCTTTTTCTACGGCTCCCTTCTCGAGTACTTTTGGCCCATTTTCTATGAGTTTATTTGCTTGAAAAATGGAGTAATAATTGTAGTCAGCACTGGTGGTAGGTGTAGGTCTAGATCCATCACTTATTCCAGTACCAGCTCCGCTATTTGAATAACCATAACTTGACCAAACATCTTCCGCAACATCTCCAGTATTTAGACTTGGAAGTGTCGTGTAAAAATAGTTTGCAGCCATTTTCAAATCATTCACTGTATTCCAATAATTTACATCATTCATGGATGTTTCAGGGAGTTGTTCTACCTCGCAGGCCGTTTGAAAAGCGAAAGTCAACAAGCCAGTTATTATATATATAAATCTATGTTTCATGGGAGTAATTTTATAAATCGATATTCAATCCAAAGGAAATAGTCGTTGCAAAAGGATATGGAGATACTTTATTGTCTTCAGGTCTTATTTCAGGGTCTATTGCCCCTTTAAATACGCCTAGTTTTGAAATGGTAAGAATATCTTCTGCAGAAGCATACAATCTGATTCTACTGAACGGGAGTTTATTAAACTGTTCTTTCGAAATGCTATAACCCAATTGTACATTTTTTAATCTGGCGTATGCGCCACTTAAATACCATTTATCTGAGTTTTGAAAATTATGACCACCTTCTAAATAAGGCCTCGGAAATGCAGCATCTGTGTTTTGTTCAGTCCAATAGTCCATTTGAAAATCCATAGGCAAATACCATGAATATAATTGAGGTTGAATTAATTCATTACTAGGTTTTAAATGACGTTTTCCAATCCCTTGGATAAAGAACGAAAAATCGAACTTTTTATAGCTAATAAATCCATTAATTCCATATTGATACCTAGGATTTGTATCTCCTAAATACACCATATCGCCTGTATTTCCAACAGTATTTTCCCCTGGGCTAATAATCCCATCATTATCCAAATCGAGATACCGTACATCCCCAATACCTGGAACACCTGTTTTATTGATAAACCTTTCGTAGCTAGGTGCATTTTCTAAATCAGCAGCATTTTGAAAATAGCCATCCGTTTTATAAGCCCAAATTGAATTTAATGCGTAACCTTCGACCAATCTGTTTGTGCCAGAATTGACTATATTATTTGCACCTCCGTATTTTACAAGCTTATTTTTATTATCAGCTAAACTGAGCGAAAAATTATAATTTACATGTTCGCCAATATGGTCTCTATAGCCCAAGGTAGTTTCCCAACCCCAAGTTTTTAGTTTTCCTTGATTTGTTTTAGGAACCGAAACGCCTAAAGTTGCAGGCATGCTGATGCTAACCAGCATATTATTATTAAATTTTTGAAAATAATCGAAAGATCCAAATAGCTTTCGATCTAAAAAGCTGAAATCAAGTCCTAAATTTTTGGTTTCTATGGTTTCCCAGGATATATCCGTTGCTGGCAGTGCCCCTTGAGTGATGTAAGTTTGTTTAATATCGTTTAATAAGACATTCGTTCCAGAGCCCAAAAGTGCTATATAATCATAAAAGCCTATACCCACCTTTGAACCCACTTTTCCCCATGATAATCTAGGCTTAAGTTCATTAACGATATGCGCAGCTGGCTGAAACCATTCTTCCTTGGTCATATTCCAACCTAAGGAGAAAGAAGGAAATACTTTAACTCTCAAATGTGGAGAGAGTCTAGAACTTTCATCACTTCTTACGGTAGCTTCAAATAGGTATTTCTCTTTATAATTATAATTGAAACGTCCGAAATAAGATTGCATTTTTTCACGTTCGGTATATTGATTGTGCGATTTATTCAGCGGGTCGGATGTAAAATTTAAACTTGGATTATCATTGACATACAAGTTTTTAGTCGAGGAAGATATGTATTGATAATCGTGGTCGTAAAATTGGTAACCACCCATCAAATGAAAGTTGTGATTTTCAGCTAGGGTTAAATTATAATCCACAACAGCTTGCATGTTTTGCTTTAAGGTCTTAAAATTACTGATACTATAGTTGTTCGGATTATTTAACTGTGACTTGGTATTTGGCGTAGGGCCTGAGTAATAATCAACTGTCCTTCTGAAGTTTCTATTTTGTAAATCAATATTTTCTCGACTGTACATCAATTTGATTTCAAGTCCTTTAGCCAACTTATTTATTGTCGCCGTGACGTTGTTAAAGTATGTTCTTTTGAGGTCTTTATTGAATCCACCATCCTTCATTAAGGCATAACCAAAAGCAGAGGAAGTTCCACTTCTGTAATACGATCCATCCTCATTAAATATTGGGAACCTCAATCTCGAAGAGTAAAACTGCCTTAAAATAGAATTTCCGCCCGCATCTATGGAGTATCCTGCATCTTGGGGATTATCCGTTTGCTGATTTATAAAAGCATTCCCAATGTCTAATTTCAGATAATTCGTTACTTGAGCAGAAACATTTGCACGTGCATTTATTCTAGAAAACTTGTCATTACCTACTTTAAACATGCCATTTTGGGTCATATTTCCTATGGAAGCCATATACGTAATTTTTTCAGAGCCGCCTGAGAACTGTAAATTGTTATTGTAGATATTATATTTTTTCTGGATAACTTGATCTAAGATGTTTTCTTGATTATAAGTTCTCCATTGTCCATTAGCGCCCAATACAAAGGTTGGTCCTGCTACGGCATAGTTCAAATCCTCTTCAGAATATTCCTCAGCAATTCCTGCATTTTTTCGAGCAAGGTTTACATAATTCATTTCATCGATTAGGGATAATCGATCAGGCATGGCTCCTGGTCTTTGAATTCCTAAATTGCTTGAAAAGCTTATCTGCCCAACTCCAGATTTCCCTCTTTTTGTCGTCACAAGTATAACTCCTCCCGCAGATTGTGCTCCATAAATAGCGGTTGCGCCGCCATCCTTGAGGATACTCATATTTTCAATATCACTTGGATTTAACGCAACAAAAGTCTCTTCTGAACTAATAACTCCATCTATTACGATTAATGGTCCGACAGAGCCATTGGCCGAAGTTTCTCCACGTACTGTAATGTTTAACCCTTGCGCCCCTGGTCTACCGGAGTTTCTGGTAACGACTAAGCCTGGAGCTGCTCCTTGTAGCATATTAGCAATGGTTGGGGATGGCCTATTCTGCAAAACTTTGGCATCTATTTGAGACACTGCACTCGTTAAGTTTGTTTTCTTTTGGTTACCATAACCTACTACGATTATCTCATCAATTTCATCTTCACTACGTTCCATTTCGACGTTTTTAGCTTGACTAGCCAGCAGCTCAATGGGTTTGAATCCTAAAAAAGAGAAGGTTAATAGGGCCGATTCGTTGGAAACAAGAAGGCTAAATTTTCCATCCTTATCCGTAGATGTAGATTTTCCTTCTCGCTTTACCGATACAGTTACACCAGCCAATGGCTCTCCATTTTTTGAACGAACTATTCCTGAGACCTCCTGTTGCAGCTGATGGATGTCAAATAACAATGAAATATTCGTATTAATATTCGAATTTACCTCGTAGCCATACGTATATGGACTAAGGAAAGGTAGGGTAGAAGGAATAGTTAAAATCATAACTAATTTCTTCCAACTCACTTTTTTAAAGTAATGTTGTTTCCTCATTTAATTAAAAAATCAATTGTTAGCAGTTTATTGGCTATTTCAGCAATAATAGTAGGGACTAATTCTATATTTTAATAATAGAGAAATAATGCAATCGTTTGATTTAATTACGGAAACGTTTGAGAAAGGTGTTTTTTGTAATTGAAATTTTGTTAAGGATTATGTAAGTAAGTCGGAATACAACCATTATTACTTTTTGCCGGTATCCAAAAATTTGTAGACCATACTCCGCATAAAATACTGCCTTAGCATTAAACTTTGGTTAAAGGTGATGTTATTTTCAAAGGATCTGTACGTGTTATTAATGCTTTGATTGAGTAAATCGTAGACGGATAATTTTAATTCTCCTTTTTTCATGACAGGATAAAAACAAGATACATTAATGAGGTGTATATTTTTACGGTTGTTATTTAGGTCTGCTACCTGATTAACTAGATTATACCTAGATTCGATTTTGACTTTTTTTATATGGTCTATCAAAACTGCAGCACCTACGGAATGGGCGTAATTATTGATGTTTTTAAAATTTTCAGAAGGAAATTTATAATCAAAATTGTATAGATTGAATTGATATAATGGAGTAATTATAAACCTCTGTTTAAAACCTAGGTTAATATTATTTGTAAATGAAATCGATTGTTGAGTTCCTAAATTCTCCTCTTCGTTAATCTTACTGTAATTTTGATTTTTCGAGAAGGTACTATTTAAAGAATAATCCAGTTTCCAATCATCCTTCTGTATTATTGTTTTAGATAGTTGAGAATGGTATATAGATTTTTTAGAAAAGGAATGCATATATCACGTCCTTCATCATTAAAGGCTTTTCTATTTTTGTAACATTCTCAGTATGGCACTAAGTGAACCATGTTGTAATTGATATTTCAAGTCAGCCAATATTTTTAGTTATGATCTCTATTTTTAGGATTTCTATTTTTATGGAAATCTTACCCTAAACTTGCGTAAATGATCTTCTGGATTTATGATTTTGAGTTTTAACTTAAAAATATAATCTTCTTACGAAAATAAGGTGATTAAACAATTAGCGGATTAAAATCTATTAAACGTATATTCTAGTCCTATTTAGGATAGAAATCTGATAAATATTCTGTCCATACTTATTTAACCGCACTAAATCTTTTTAGGAATCTCATATATGATTATTAGGATTCAAAAATAATCCATAAATTAAGTGTTTAAATAACCATATAAACCGACCTATGCATTCTTCAATAGCAAATAACATTGTCAATTCTCCTTTAACTTTACATGGAGAAGGTCCTATTTGGCATCATGGAAGACAAACTGTGTTTTGGGTTGATATACTGTCAGATTCATTTTTCGAATATCATTTAGAATCTAAAGAACTTATCCAATATCCGAATGCAAAATTAGTTTCTGCGATTTTTGAAATTAAAGATGATCCTGATCAATTAATTGCTATTGTTCAAGGAGGAATAGCGATTTATAATCTTAAAAACAAAAGCTATACTATCATCTCTAATTTAGGGATTTCCTGGGATCATCATCGAGGTAATGATGGAGCAGTAGATCCGGATGGGAATATTTGGTTTAGTACCACGCATATGGATCATGTAGATGGGGAAGGTGATTTATATCGACTAAATGCTGCCGGATCTATTGATCTTATGTTAAATCGCGTTAGTATTTCCAATGGCCCATGTTGGACAATGGATGGTCGTTTAATGTTTCATACCGATAGTGGAACACGGATTATAAAAAGTTATATACAGGATGATTTGAATCTTCAGGAAGCTGCAAATCGCATAGTTATCGAAGCGGGTTTTGGTTATCCAGATGGAATGGCATTAGATACGAATGATGTCCTTTGGGTGGCTATCTGGGGCGGATTTGCTGTTGCTGGATTTGATACGAGGGATGGTCGGTTAAAATATCAAATTGATTTACCAGCGCCACATGTATCCTCATGCGCTTTTGTAGGTGCTAAGTTAGATCAACTCATCATTACAACTTCTCGTAAAGATTTATCAAAAGAAGACCTGGAGAAATATCCTCAAAGCGGGGAAGTGTTTTTAGTCAATATGGATACCTCTGGTGTCCCTGTAAATGCATTTAACAAGAAATTTTAAATAAGCTTATTTTATGAAATTAAGAAGTAGAGATTGGTTTGGGAGGGAAGGAAAGGACGGATTTATTTATCGAGCATGGATGAAAAACCAAGGGGTTCCAGCCGATATGTTTGATGGAAAGCCGGTAGTGGGCATTTGCAATACCTGGTCGGAATTGACGCCATGCAATGGTCATTTTAGAGAACTTGCAGAAGAGGTCAAAAAAGGAGTATTAGAATCTGGAGGATTTCCAGTAGAGTTTCCAGTAATGTCGCTAGGAGAAACATTAATGAAGCCTACGGCCATGCTGTTTCGAAATCTCGCGAGTATGGATGTGGAAGAATCTATACGGGCAAATCCAATAGATGGTGTCGTGTTATTATGTGGATGCGACAAAACTACACCATCTTTGGTGATGGGAGCTTGTAGTGTAGATCTACCCACTTTAGTAGTCTCTGGTGGAGCAATGCTGACTGGTAAATTTCAAGGTAAGGATGTTGGGACGAGTGATTTGTGGCGTTTTGCGAATGCTTCCAAACAAGGAACAATTACGGAAGAGGAAATGAATCTTGCGGAGGCAGGCATGTGTAGAAGTGCAGGCCATTGTGCAGTAATGGGAACCGCATCATCCATGGCCAGCATGGTGGAGGCTCTGGGACTTACTTTGCCAGGTAATGCCGCAATTCCTGCTGTTGATGCGAATCGGAAACGATTAGCTAGAATGTCTGGAAGAAGAATCGTTGAAATGATCAAAGAAGAATTGACGATGTCTAAAATTCTGAAGAGAGAGGCCTTTGAAAATGCTATTCGCGTAAATGCAGCGATTGGAGGATCTACCAATTTTGCCATTCATCTTATGGCCATTGCTGGTCGCATAGGGGTTGATTTACAGCTGGAAGATTTTGATAAGTATTCCAAAGGTGTTCCTTTGGTAGCAAACCTGCAGCCTTCAGGAAAATATTTTATGGAAGACTTATATTATGCAGGTGGTATTCCTGCCGTAATGCATAGTATCCAAAGCGTGATGAATACGGAAGCGCTCACCGTGAATGGAAAGACGGTCGGTGAAAACTGCGGAAATACTGTTAGTCTGAATGAGTCTGTAATATCTAGCATGGAAAATCCATTTAATCCCTTGTCCGGAATTGTGGTGTTGAAAGGTAATTTATGTACGAATGGTGCAGTGATTAAACCTTCAGCAGCTAGCCCTGCATTAATGAAACATACAGGAAAAGCGGTAGTATTTGAAGATATTGAAGATTATAAAGCGAAAATTGACGATCCTAATTTAGATGTTGATGAAACCAGTGTTCTTGTATTAAAGAATGTCGGACCTAAAGGATATCCTGGGATGCCTGAAGTGGGGAATATGGGAATCCCGAAAAAATTGCTCAATAAAGGGGTGTTGGATATGGTCAGAATTTCAGATGGACGCATGAGTGGTACTGGTTTTGGTACTGTTGTGCTTCATATTTCTCCAGAATCGGCAGTTGGAGGCTTATTGGCTTATGTTCAAAATGGTGATCAAATTGAATTAGATGTGGAAGCACGTCAGTTGAATCTATTGGTGAATGAGGAGGAATTGCATATTCGTAGAGAAAATTTAACCTTAAACTTAAATAAACACCGTAGGGGATATTGTAAACTTTATGTAGATCATGTTGAACAGTCTCATTTAGGAGCTGACTTAGACTTTTTGAAAGGTGGTTCAGGAAGTGAAGTGTTGCGGGATTCCCATTAAAAATTAAACAGTTATGGAAAGAAAAAGATTTACGAATAAAACAGCGATAGTTACTGGAGCTGGTCAAGGAATAGGATACGAAATGGCTAAAAGCCTCGTATTGGAAGGAGCATCTGTGATCCTAAATGATGTGGATTTAGCATTGAGTGAAAAGGCCGCTAAGGAAATTAGTCAATTTGGCGTATGTCTACCATTCGCAGGAGATGTGGCAGACCCAAATTTCAATAAGGATATGGTTGAATTTGCCATTGCTCAAACGAATTCTTTGGATATCATTATGGCAAATGCTGGAATTACCTTATTTGGTAGTTTCTTAGACTATAAACCAGAGGATTTTTTTAGAGTACTGCACGTAAACATGGGTGGCGCATTTTTCTTGGCTCAAGTTGCTGGTAAATATTTCATTGCCAATAATAAACGAGGTTCTATTTTATTTACTTCATCGGTTATTGGTCACCAAGCACATAAGGATCTTGCAGCCTATGGTATGACTAAAGTAGCAGTAGAAATGTTAGCGAAGCACTTGGTATTAGAACTATCTCCTTACGGTATAAATGTCAATGCCGTTGCTCCTGGAGCAACATTGACTGAAAGAACCTTAGAGGATCCGGAATATGTAAGTGCATGGTCCAAAATTACACCCATTGGCGCCCCTGCTAAAACACCTGATATTGCTAATGCAGCCTTGTTTTTGGTGAGTGATGAAGCAAAACACATTACTGGACAAACTATAGTTGTCGATGGCGGTTGGACCTCCGTTAGTCCTGCACCTTTTTAATGAAGTCCAGTGGGATTTTTAGCCTAATTAGCTCGTACCTGTAGCTAAGGGAAACCTGAAAGAATCCATATTCTTTCAGGTTTTTAATAGCCAATTTTTTTACAGCGATGGATCTTCTTCGGATCTCCATCGGAATTAAGCCGGATCAAGTTTGAAAATTTGCGAAGAAGATCGGAATGAAATCCAGCTAAGATGTGTTCCTAGGGCTATTGAAAATGAAGTAATGTAAGCTGAAATTTAATATTATTTCTTTATTAGAAAGACTTATGGATGAGGTTTGCCCGGTTGGGGTCAACAGGAGGAAATAAAGATGGCCATTGGCATTGGTTGATTTTGAAAAATCATAAATTAAAAAAACTGATAAAATTCCCATATAGTTTTAGGCTAACAGGTTTTATTAGCTTAATATTTAATTAGTGATTTTATTATTTTTAAAGACTGAATATTGATAATATTAGGAGGCATTCCAAAACCTGGATTTACTTATGAAATTATACAACTAGTAACCTTTTATGAAAAAAATTTACTTAATTCTAATTCTTATTCTTGTTTTCCTCGCTGGAACAAATGCTCAAAATAGAATTGGTGTTCGAGCTGGATTAAATCTCGTTAATGAATTTATCAGTCTAGACAACCAAAGAGCAAAAACACACATCGCAACTAGTTTCCATTTATCAGGCTATTATGATTTATTTATTTCGCGAAATTTTTCCATACAGCCAGGAATATCCATTGAAGGTAAAGGGGGAGTATCTAAAATCGAGGGAAATACTTTTACAGACAAATTAATTTATTTTGAATTACCAATAAACTTTATTGCTAGGGCTCCAACACGATCGGGCGATTTGTTTATTGGAGCTGGACCCTATTTCTCTTACGGAATTGATGCCAGGGTCTCATCGGGTAGAAAGTCTGTTGTTTTAGAGTGGGGAAATGGATATGATCAATTAAACCCAATAGATGCAGGTTTAGGTATTCTTATGGGGTATAGGTTCAAAAATGGTTTTACAGCAAGATTATCCAATTCAGGCGGATTGGTCAATATATCCAATAAAAGACAAGCAAAGTATCTTAATCGAGTTAGTTCTATTGGAGTAGGCTATGAATTTGGTCAGTGAAATGATTAAGATCTTTAGCACATAAAGCTTTCTCTACGATATAATGCTGTTCAGTATACTACTTTGATTTTATTAGATATCAGAATTCCCTATTCGCATAAACTATTTATTTCTAAAGATTAAACCAAAAGAGTTGTCTTTTATAAAGATGACTCTTTTTATTGTTACAATTTATTAGAGCAGCAAACGTCTTTCATGATTTATATTATGGATTCTAATGTAAGAATAATGGATTAACATCAATTTTTACTTATTCTAATTTGTTAGTATTAAGAAAAGCATAGGATAATTATTATGATTAGAATTATAGTATGTTTATAGCATAATGGCAACATATTTGATTCTTTATAGCTTGTGAATTGTTACAACTTTAAGTTTGGCTATTCCGAAAGATGTATTTGATTTTGTTTATTTTGGTTGTTGGTTATTTAAATTGATTATCAATATTTTGTTCAAAGTCAATTGAATGGATATTGAATGAGTCATGAAAAATTTTAAGAATAATGATATTAAAAAATAAGATGAATAGTAAATTCTTGAACTATTTACTGGTTGGTTTTTTATCAGTTTTAATGCTTGATGTGTTTGCGCAGGAAGATAAAAAAGAGTCATCTGTTGTAGATTCGATTGAAGTGGTGCGAGATTATCGGCCCATGTTAGCGGATGCTGTGAAGGTGCGGCGTAGCCCAGATATGAATATTGATCGAAAAGCCCTCGAAGTTGAATTGAGGGAGACAGCTGCAGGACTCTATCTATCTAAAAATCCGTATAAAGATGCTTATCACAGTCCATTGAATGAAAAATATCCCAACGCTTTACGCAACAATATTGATAATAATAGGATTGGGATTTTGGCCTATCGTGCAGGTCAATACGATAGGGCGGTATCGATTTTGGAAAAAGTAGAACCTAAAGACGCTTTTTACCAAAGTTCATTAATTGCATTAGGTCATATTTCATTAGCTAATGGAGATAAAAATAGCGCTAGAAATGCCTTTTCAAAAGCCTCCACCTTGAACTATGATCAGGAATTGAGGTCGGATGCACTATTCAATTATGCGAAAATACTATACGAATTGGATTCTGTAAATGTATCATTAAAGCCTTTACAGGAATATATTGCCTTCAATTATAAAGTAAACGATACAGATACGAATATACCAGAGACTACTGAATCAAGGATGACCAAGATCTTATTGGGTAGTACCAACTTTGAAGTCGGTGTATATTTATTGGAGTCATTTAAAAATAGGCAGCAACAGGAAGAAGTAGTTTATCAGAAGATTACCTACTACCGAGGTCTGGAATTTTACAATGAACGTGCTTTCGAAAACAGTATATCGATGTTTATGCGATCTGAAAAGTATGATTTTAACCCAGAAATGGCAGCTTTAGCGACATATTGGAAAGCGGAGGCTATGTATGAAGTTCGTAAGTTCAGTGAAGCGGTGGATAATTTCTCCAGGTTTCTAGAGTTGCCGATAGCCAAAAATACGAATGTTTACCATTATGCAAATTATGCCTTGGCTTACGCAGCGTTTCGAATCAACAAATACACGATGGCTGCCAATTATTTTGAACGTTTTTTAGGTTCAAATGAGGGTGCTTTGGACAAAAATATTCGATATGATGTCATGGCTCGATTAGGGGATTCGTACCTTTCTATTCGAAACTATGAACGAGCTAAAGAATATTACAATCAATTGATTAGCAGTAAGGCTCCAAATCAGGATTATGCCTTATTCCAACAGGGAATTATTCAAGGTTTACAGGGTGACCATGAGTCGAAATTAGCCACCTTAAAAGCGGTAGTGGAAAAATTTCCGGGCTCGAATTATGCGGATGATGTAGCTTTTGAAATTCCCTATATTTCGTTTACAACAGGAGATTACGATGTGGCCATAGCTGGATTACAAGAGATGATACAACGTTATCCACGCAGTAGTTATGTGCCGCGAGCATTGATGACCATAGGACTGGTTCAATATAACAAAAATGATAGCGAATCTGCATTGGCTACTTTCCAAAAAGTAGTGGGTGAATATCCTAAAACGAGTGAAGCCGCTCAGGCGATGCTGTCTATAGAAAATATTTATTTGGATCAGGGAGATGCTACAGGTTATATTCAATATGCTACTAGCAATAATATTGGTGAGTTAAGTCCTGCCGAACAGGATAATTTAGTGTTTCAAGCTTGTAAAACTTTGTTTGCTCGGGGACAATATGGTCCAGCTGTGGAGGCAATCAATGCTTATTTTGATCAATTTCCTAAACCTAAGCAAGAAAAACATGCTCGATTTATTCGAGGTGTGAGCTTGTATCATGTTGATCGTCCGCAAGAGGCACTTCATGATTTAAATATTATTTTGAACACCTGGACTAGTGAGTATACCGAAAGAACGTTAATGACAGTTGCTGCTTTATACCTGAAATTGAAGGAATATAATGAAGCAATCGTCCATCTGAAAAAGCTTGAACTCAATTCCAATTACAAGGATAACTACGGTTATGCAATCAGCAACTTGATGAAATGTTATTTTGAAATTGCGGATTATGAGCAGATGAACAACTATGTTGATTTGATTAAAAACTACGAAAGATCGACCGAAGAAGAAATAGCTACAGCCCATATGTATAGTGCTAAGGCACTATTACAAAAAGGAAATAAGGAATCTGCACTAAGGGAACTTAACTTGGCTGCTCTGAAAAGTAAATCGGCTGCAAGTGCAGAGGCTAGGTATCAGGTAGGTTTAATCCAGTATGAAAACAAAGAGTATGATAAAGCGCAAAAGTCTGCGTTTGATGTGATTGAAAATATGGATGATCACGATTATTGGGTAGCTAAAAGTTTTATTTTACTAGCGGATACTTATGCACGTAAAGGAGATGTTGTGCAAGCGAAAAGTACCTTAGAAAGTGTTTTAGCTAATTATACGGAGGTGGATGATGTTATACCAACCGTAAATGACCGGTTGCTGAAATTGAAAAAGAAGTAGCGGTTTTTTTCGGGACTGGTATAAGGAGGTTTTTATTAGTTTAAGACATCGGAAGGTGGAATGTGGTGGATCTGCTGGCGGATATTTTTCTTCGTATTCCCCTTATGTCGAGTTATTGATGCTGTTGGTCTAATACGGAATACCAGATCTGTTTCAAATCAAATTTTCGCTTTGAGGGTACATTCTTTGGCGTATCTAGAGGATCGGTAGCTCCCGGTAACAAGTGGCTTGGTATAAATGGAAAATACTATTATATTTCTGGGGCTATTTGGGCGGCACTGCAGGAGAGCAGTCGGTTGATTATTATCATGGGAGGTAGTTTTGGAGACATATTTTAATATTATACACTTTTGTTTTTACAGAGCTTTTTATAGCGTGCATTTGTTTACTGAGCGAATGAATCCTGTTAATCTTATACATAAATTGCCTTTCCAGAAGAGGCGATACGAGGAGTTAGGGATTGATATCCATCAGGAAATTAATAAGGCATGGGGAGATAAGCGGTTTGGTCTTGGTATAGTGTGGGCCGGTGGCTTTCTATGGGGCGGCTTGAGCCTCTTCTTTTTTTCTGTTTTGATGATGCTTCAAGTGGCGATATCAACGTTGCTTATAGTTAGTTGTGCTGTTGGAGCGGGTGCAATATGTTATATATTTGTTTTCAGGCAGGATAAATATATAGAATACTTTGATAAGTATGAGAAGTGGTCAAAGAAGGAAAAGCGTAAATATAGCTGGTTGACGGCTGGATCAATGCTTTTTGTGATGCTTTCCTTTTATCTTTGTTTAGTCATTTGATGCTTAATATAGGTAATAAATGAACAATATAACCCAATCTTTTACTGGATTGGGCTGTGTTTTTTATAAACTACTTCTCCAAGTTCTTTAAAATTTCGCTAGGGTTGAACTGGTAATAAATAATATAATTCGTGTGAGTATGAAACAAAATCAATATATTTGCCAGCTAAGCAGGTTATGTAGGTGCATTTCCGAAGCAGATTAATTTACTAATTCTTTTTAGTTTCGTATTTACAGTTACTACATTTGTTTTCATCGATTTGATACAGAACTTTTCGAAATTTATTCCTCATTTTTCAAATATTTCCTTCAATTTTTTGATTGCATACTGATTAATTATACTATAATGTCTAATCGGATTGACTTGTAGTCTGTTAATATTGTGGTTATTAGTTAAACTAAATGACAGATGAAATGGTAAAATTATTATCCATTTAATGGATTGAAATTAATCACTATTGAAGCTGCTGGATCCTATTTATTGCCATTTTAATGGTTGAGGCAATAAATGATCGGGTAAACTAATTAGAAAGAGAATAAGTAGGACTTAAGGCAGTAAAAGTCCATATGCGGTATGCTAAACCATTACGATATGATTTTGCTGCGAATTTGATCCATTTGGGGTCTATTATTTAAACAAAAATTAAAAATAATGCTATTTAAAGATATGGGTATTATAGCACCTTTATTAAAAGCTATACATAAAAAAGGGTATGAAGAATGTACCGACATTCAAATGCGTTCAATTCCGATTATTTTGAAAGGTAATGACCTAATTGGATGTGCTCAAACTGGAACCGGCAAAACTGCCGCCTTTGGTATACCACTTCTTCAATTATTAGGTTTGGAAGGAGTTCGCCAGATAGAGCCTAGGGCGCTAATCCTAGTTCCTACGCGCGAATTGGCTATACAAATTGGCGAAGCATTAAAGGACTTCAGTGATGTGTTGTCGATTCGTCAATTAGTTATTTATGGTGGAGTATCCCAACAAAAACAAGTAGAGGTATTAAGAAAAGGAGTTGATGTGATCATAGCTACTCCTGGAAGGTTATTGGATCTTTATAGACAGGGACATGTTAATTTAAAAAAAATTAATAAACTTGTTTTGGATGAAGCTGATAATATGCTAGATATGGGTTTTGTGCATGATATACGAAAATTATTGAAAGCAATTCCATCAGGACGTCAGAGTTTGATGTTTTCGGCGACTATGCCTACGCAGATACGCAAGTTGGCAAATGAAATAATGAAAAGTCCTGTCGAGATAAATGTATCACCTGTTTCATCGACTGTTGATAAAATAAGTCAGACGGTATATTTCGTAGAGAAAAAAGAGAAAGTTGCTTTATTAACTAAATTTCTAAACCTAGAAAAGGACTTACAGACATTAATTTTTATGAGGACTAAGCATGGTGCAGATAAACTAGCAAAGGATCTTTCTAAAAAAGGATTACAGGTGCTATGTATTCATGGTAACAAATCTCAAAATGCACGTCAACGTGCTTTAAATTCTTTCAAAAATAGAGAAGTTGATGTTTTATTGGCAACTGATATAGCTGCGCGTGGAATTGATATTTCTGAACTGCCTCGTGTAATAAACTTTGATTTACCGGAGGATTCAGAAACGTATGTTCACCGTATTGGACGAACTGGACGTGCGGGTAAAGTGGGAAAAGCACTGTCTTTTTGTAGTACGGAGGAAAAACCATTGCTGCTCAAGATTCAGAAACTTATTGGCTTTCAGTTAAAGGTTGGTTAAGTTTTAAATTTTCTCCAATAGTTTTATTCATGAAAAAAGTCTGTAAGTTATTTGCTTACAGACTTTTTTTATGACTCCCCATCGAATTTTTATTTCCTCAGTCTATATTTATTGCATAAGACGGGGAAGCAAATAGGTTATTTTCAGTTAATTTTTAGGGTTAAATTTTTAAAAATTCTTCATCTTGCTGTGTATAGTTGTTTTATATCTTGGTGCTCCGACTTAGTTTGATGTTGGAGAGTTTGGTAATTATTATCACCAAATAATTTTAATTATACGAGATTATTAGAAATTATCGATTTATTGATGCTGGTGGGAGAGACTTAAGGGATTGGATTAATTGGTTGTTCAATATTGGGACCATCCAATTCGATTATGTTTGTGAAATTTGTTTAAAAGATTAATGGATTCGGTTTAGTGTAAGAAACGACTTTTAGATTTGTGTGCCCACCTGATAACTATATTCTCCTAGTTTTTAATTATTTACTAAATTTTTGCGAAATTAAAATGGGATTTCTAGATTTCATTCTTTAGAAAACTATTTATTATTCTGTTTTTTTCTTCTTGTTTATTTCTCTGTAATTGGAGCAAATATTCTCCAATTTCTACATTAGGATTTAAGCGATTATAAATATCTGCTAAAGCCATAAATACCGTATGTTGAAAGGCTTCTTGTTCGGATTTTTTTCAAATTCTTCCATAATAGATATTCTGTTTTATAAATTTTCGTTTGGATTTTCTTTAAAATATTGGTAGGCATTCAAGATGTGTAATATTGCTTCTTTTTCCCTGTCGAATAAATTTCTTGTTAACTCCTTTTTACCAGATAATTTCATTTGAGAATTTGAAGAATTAGCCACCTTATAAAGAACATCAATATCATTATCCCCCAATGATATGTCTATCCATTCCCACATTTGACCACCAGCGTTTTGACCTAATTTATCATGTTCCAAATTAAATTTTATTTCCCTAACATTTGAATCATATATAAAATAAGCATTTTCGAATTGTATCCAATCATCACCTGCATAGGTCATTTTTAAACTGATTGTAGGAGATTGGCCAGATTTTTTATGTAATGAAATTGATGATCTATTTAGATTGTTATAATGAATAAAAAGATTTTGATCATAACTGGTTGTTTCAGTTTTGTCATCGTAACTTAAATTCAATTTTTTTAGTATTTCAGTTTTTTTATTGAATTCAAAATTTTTTTTATTTGAGGAAATTTGAAAATTTCTTATCGAATCAAAAGTTTTGTTGGTTGATTTTTTTAATGTATCTAATTGTGATTCCAATTCACCAACTCTAGCTTCTAACCTCGATTCTATCGATTTTTCTTGACAAGAAATTAAAATTATAGTGTAGAGCAGGACAATACAAGTTATTTTATTCATTTGCTGTAATTGGTTTTGGTAATTATATTATTCACTCTTTGCTAGAAATAAATAATTTTACTAATCAAAAATTGAATAAGTTTATTCATCTTTTTCTATAACTCAATCACTAATTCCGAAAAAAATATAAGGCTAAGTTTAGCTTCTTAATCTTCATATTCAGTAATTTAGAATATCTGGAAATAATAAAAAACAAAATTAATAGAATTTCCAAAATTAAACCTATTAATTGTAAAAAGACATTATCCCCTTAGTAAACGAATTTTGAAACTCGGTTTTTAAATTTTATTTTAAATAATGAAATGAACTAAATTTTGAATTTGATCGAATCTGTTATCATCCTTCAATTTGGTGCATAATAAAAAAAGCCACTTTCCTGTATAGAAAAGAGGCTTTTTTACTGCGCCCACTTGATAACTATATTTTTTAGTTTTTAATTATTTACTAATTTTTTGCGAAGAACAAATGAGATTTCTAATTTTCGTTCTTTAGAAAACTTTACATCGGGATCATATGGGTATCTGGGTAACAATAATTCATTAATTTTATCAAATCGGTCTTTGGGCCATCGAATATTTGTAAAAAAGTCTTTCTTAACTTTTCCATAAAAAAATCTAATATAAATTTTTACCAATAAATCATTCTTTTGTCTGCTGTCTTGTACAACATAAAAACGTATTTCATTTGACAATTTCATACCGGGAAGTGCGAAGTTTTTGTTTAAAATATGACAATTCGATAGGAAAATACGTTCGGTGAGTTGCAGTATGAAAAACGTATCGCAGGGATATTCGTTTGGTATCCAATATGTTAGTTAAAAATCAATTCGGGAAGTAAAATTATTACTCGGGAAGTGATTTTAAACTAAAAAACCGCCTTTATGATAACGTAAAGGCGGTTTTAGTGTTGTTTCCGTGCGCCCACCTGGGCTCGAACCAGGGACCAAAAGATTATGAGTCTTCTACTCTAACCGACTGAGCTATAGGCGCGGTTAATTTTTATCAAAATTTCTGAGTGTTTACCCTGTTTTGACGATGCAATTATCGATATTTGAGACGAGAAAACAAAATTTTTATATGCAAAAAATTAAAAATATTATTCTTGATTACGGGAATGTGATCTTTATGATTGATTTTCAGAAGGTAAGAAAATCCTTTATAGAATTGGGTGTTGAGCAAGTTGATGACTATTTTGGCCACCGAGGACAAGATTCACTGTTCGATTCATTTGATCGGGGGGAGATTACGGCTAAGGAATTTCGAGATTCGGTACGTAACAAGACTAAAAAACACGATTTAACCGATCAGGAAATTGACGATGCATGGAATTCTTTATTAATAGGTGTTCCACCAGGAAAGCATGAGTTATTAGAAGAGTTGCATAGTCGTTATAGGATGTTTTTGTTAAGTAATAACAATGAAATACATTACGCCTATTGCATGAATCATTTACAAGAAGTTTATGGAATACCGAGTAATGAAGAGTTTTTTGAAAAAACATACTATTCACATTTAGTAGGTTTGAGGAAGCCAGATGAAGCCATATTTCAAATGGTATTATCAGCACATGGATTAAATCCGGAAGAAACCCTGTTTGTTGATGATAGCCCACAACATTTAGAAACTGCGAGCAAAATGGGAATACATACCGCTTTATGCAGCTTAGAACATCCTTTAGAAGCAATAGTTGATAACTTTAAATTACTTTAAAATAACAGTTGAATATATGCTTATGTTTACTTACCTTTGCTCACCAAGAAAATTACAACGGAAGGAGGTATATAAAAGCTATGATTATTGTTAATGTAAAAGAAGGAGAATCTCTAGATAGAGCGTTAAAACGTTTCAAGAAGAAATTCGAGAAAACAGGTGTATTGAGAGAATTGCGTTCACGTCAAGCTTACGAGAAAAAATCTATTACTCGTCGTACCCAAGTTAAGAAAGCTATTTACAAACAAACTTTACAGCAAGATATTGCTTAAGTAAATTGTTTAAAGCATATGAAAAGTCACCCTTTCAGGGTGACTTTTTTTATTTTCAGCGGATATTAGAACATGCAGGATATCCAAATTTTTCTTCTGTACAATACTTACAAATAAACGTATTACAATCTTTTATATTTTTTAAAAACCTAAGTTTATTATTAAAATAAATAGGTTTGATAGTTAAAGATGTGTTAAGTATTTAAATATCTTGATATAGATAACTTTTCTTTTTATATTTAAGCATTATTTTAGTTTTTAAAGTTTGCTTAGGACAGTAAATACCCTAGACCTAAAGATGAAATGTCCTAAATCTAAGTATTAACGAAAAATAAACTGTAGTTAAAAAAAAGGGTGCTACAGCCAAAAAATAAAAACAATTACAGTAATAAATGGTATCCACAATCAAGTTTAACAATGTAAATTCATTGTTTTCCCAGTCATTAAAAAAAAGAATTAACAATTTTTTTAATCAAAATGCTCAATCTAAATCAGGCAATAGAAAACTCTTTCTTAAAGGAGGAATTTTACTAAGCTCTTTGCTCATAATATATCTTATTTTACTTTTTTTAAATCCTGCATGGTACGTTAGTATTCCCTTATGCATTATTTTGGGTGTAAACTTTGCTGCAATTGGATTTAACATTATGCACGATGCAGGTCATGATAGTTTTTGCGAGAATAAAAAATCGAATTCTATCCTTTCCTATTCGCTTAATTTATTAGGTGGTAATATATACTTATGGAAGTTGAAGCATAATATTGCTCACCATACGTATACCAATATAGATGGGAACGATCATGATATTGAAGTGAAATTTATGCGTATTCATAAAGATCAGCCGGTTAAAGCATATCATCGTTTTCAGCATATTTACTTTATCTTGTTGTATTCTATATCTTATTTAGCATGGATATTCTATCAAGACTATGAAAAGTACTTTCGCCAAAGACTAAGTAAAGACTCTCCAAATATTAAATTTCCAATGCGTGAAAGAGTCATTTTTTGGATTAGTAAAGCGGTTCACTTCAGTATATTTATTGTTATTCCTGTACTCGTAGTAGGATGGAGCTATACCTTAATCGGCTTATTAATTGCTGGTTTGACTTGCGGAGTTTGTTTGGCTGTTGTATTCCAATTGGCTCATGTGGTTACTGGCACAGAATTTAAGACTATCGAAGACCATACCGTTGAGGAAGAATGGATGATTCATCAGCTTCAGTCAACTGCAAATTTTGCAACGAAGAGTAAAGTGCTTACTTGGTTATTAGGAGGATTGAATTTTCAAGTAGAACATCATTTATTCCCTAAAATCAGTCATGTTCACTACCCAGAAATTAATAAGATTGTTAAAGAAACGTGTAAGGAATTCAATATTACTTACAACGAGTTCAGAACGATGACCGATGCTTTTAAATCACACGTTCAAGTGATTAAATTGATGTCTGTTTAATCGTACATCACTTGTAGAAAATAATCAAATATCACGTTACCTTTCACAAGGTACTGATGAATAGAATCAAGAATAAATAAACTTGTTTATAAGAAAGAGCTTTTCCAATGGAAGAGCTCTTTTTAATTTTATGAATTAGCAAACCTGAATTAAGTCTACAACAGAATTATAAAGTGCTTAGGTTTCCTAAAAACGCGCTTTATTGTTAAAATATGTTAATATACAAGGCTTAAAATACCAAAGTCTTAAAGTCGCACGTTAATACTGTAGAAAGAGCAAAAGAGTAAATAATTTCATAATTTAGGTTAATAATTGGTTTGATAGAACCCTAAGGTACCCCACCTTAGGGTTTTTTTATTAGGGAGCAGGTATTTCTAGTTCTAGCAAGCTTTTCAAATGTAAGATAAGGCTTGACGATAGTCATATCTATTCGGTATCTTTGTGGTCTTATTTAACATTATAGGAGATTAGGTTTGGTTAAAATTGGTGTAATAGGAAGTGGTAGCTGGGCCACAGCAATGATAAAAATGTTGACGGACAATCAACAAGAAAAAGAAATTAATTGGTGGGTAAGAAAAGAGGAGGATATAGCATATATTCAACAATATCATCATAATCCAACATATTTAAGTGCTGTAGAGATTAAATTAGATCACATCCGGATGACAGACCGGGCTATTGATGTCATTCAGGAATCCGATGTAATCATATTAAATACGCCAGCGGCTTATTTAGAAGATGCATTGGTAGGATTAAGTGCTGTAAATTTTAAGGATAAATTAATTGTTTCTGCCATCAAAGGAATTATTCCATCCAGTAAATTAATCATAGGAGAATACCTTTCCAAAACATTTGGAGTTGATTTATCAAATGTTGTTGTTGTTGGAGGTCCCTGTCATGCAGAAGAGGTATCCTTAGAAAAGTTATCTTACTTAACATTTGCAGCTCAAAATACGGCTAATGCTGCTATTGTTGCACAATTTTTTCAAACGCATTATATTAAGACTGTAGTATCCAATGACCTTTTGGGCGTTGAATATGGTGCTGTATTAAAAAACATCTACGCACTCGCTTGCGGTATTTGTCATGGACTAGGCTATGGCGATAACTTTCAAGCTGTATTGATCTCCAATGCGATACGTGAAATGGAGTATTTTGTCAATTGCATAGATCCAAAACCTCGTGAAATTAATCAATCTGCATATTTAGGCGACTTGCTAGTGACTTCTTATTCTCAATACAGTCGTAACCGTACCTTTGGCAATATGATTGGTAAAGGCTATAGTGTGAAATCAGCACAATTGGAAATGAATATGGTAGCAGAAGGTTTTTTCGCATCCGACTGCATACAAGAAATTATATTAAATCATCAGTTGGACATGCCGATTTGTAATATGGTCTATTCCATACTTTATAAAAATCATTCAGCAGCCAATTCTGTTAAATTATTATCCGATAAATTGACATAATGATCAATAAAGACCAAATAGCTGATCAGTATAAACTGATTCAGGATGAAATATCCGCTGCATTAGAATCGTTGGATGGAAAAGCCAAGTTTCAAGAAGAAATATGGGAAAGAGAGGGTGGTGGAGGTGGCCGTACTCGGATCATTCAGCATGGAGATATATTAGAAAAGGGAGGCGTAAATTTTTCAGCAGTCTATGGCAAGTTACCAGAGGCAATTAAAAAAGCATTCGCTGTAGAAGAAGATGATTTCTTCGCTACTGGGGTATCAATTGTGATCCATCCCAATAACCCATGGGTTCCAATTATCCATATGAATATTCGTTATTTTGAGTTAAACGAAGAATTACGTTGGTTTGGTGGAGGTATAGATCTTACACCTCACTATGTGATAGAAGAAGATGCACAATATTTTCATCAAGAATTAAAGAAGGTTTGCGATCAATTTAAGGATTCTTTTTATCAAGAATTTAAAGACTGGGCAGATCAGTATTTTTTTATTAAACATCGGAATGAAACCCGGGGTATAGGTGGAATATTTTACGATAAATTAACTCCATCTAAAGCCGGTATATCCAATGAAGCGATTTTTGACTTTTCATGTGCTTTAGGAAGAGCTTTTCCAAAAATATATGCCGAGTTGGTCAATCGAAATAGAGCTAAAGAATATACCGAAGAGGAAAAACAATGGCAACTACTGCGTCGAGGCAGGTATGTGGAGTTTAATTTAGTATATGATTCAGGAACCAAGTTTGGATTAGAAACCAATGGACGGATTGAATCCATTTTAATGAGCCTACCAGAACAGGCCAATTGGTTTTATAATTTTATTCCTAAGTCAGATTCTTTAGAGGAAAAAACACTTTCTCTTTTGAAAAAAGGGGTACAGTGGGTATAATTTCACGTTTAGCATAAATCATGATAGCATTTAAAAAATTCATTTTAGAAAATGGATTACGGGTTTTAGTACATGAGGACCCGAATAGCCCTATGGCATGTATGAACATATTGTATGATGTAGGGGCTAGGGATGAACAAGAAGATAAGACAGGGTTTGCTCATTTATTTGAACATCTCATGTTTAGTGGATCTGTTAATATTCCCAATTACGATCAGCCTTTACAGCGTGTAGGTGGGGAGAACAATGCCTTTACTTCCAACGATATCACGAATTACTACATTACTCTACCTTCCAAAAATTTAGAAACTGCTTTTTGGCTTGAATCTGATCGTATGCTAGGTTTAGCCTTCAATGATCAAGGTTTAGAAGTTCAACGCAATGTCGTCATTGAGGAATTCAAACAACGCTATCTAAATCAACCCTATGGAGATGTATGGTTGAAATTGAGAAACTTAGCTTATAAGGTTCATCCTTATAAATGGGCTACTATTGGCAAGGAAATAAAGCATATCGAAGATGCGCGAATGGAGGATGTAAAAGCCTTTTTCAAGAAGTTCTATACGCCGAATAATGCGATTATGGCCATCACGGGAAATGTAACGCTAGCGGAGGTCAAGGCTTTAGCCGAAAAATGGTTCGCAGATATTCCAGCGCAACAAGTTAATCTTCGAAATATCCCTACAGAACCAAAACAATTGGAACCCCGAAGAGAAGAAGTTTTTGCAGAAGTTCCTGTGAACAGTATTTACATGGCTTTCCATTCCGTAGATCGTCTACATGAAGACTACCAAACAATAGATTTGCTTTCTGATATTCTTGCCAGAGGAACTTCCTCTCGTTTATACCGAAGGTTGGTTAAAAGTAAACCCATGTTCTCAGAGATTAATGCCTATGTGCTAGGGAGTATTGATCACAATTTAGTGGTTGTGGAAGGTAAACCATTGGAATCGGTTAGTCTGGAGGAAGCTGAGGAAGCTATATGGGAAGAGCTTAATACCATGAAATCTGCCTTTGTTTCAGAAGAAGAATTGACGAAGGTGAAAAACAAAATAGAATCTACCATGGTATTTGCAGAGCTATCCATATTGGATAAAGCGATGAATTTATCGTTTTATGAACTATTAGGAGACGCCGATTTATACAATCAGGAAGTAGTTAAATATGAACAAATTACTGCAGCAGATATTATGCGGGTAGCCAATGAGACTTTTACTTTAGCAAATTCTTCTACCTTAATATATCATGCTCAAAAAACAGGTGAATATGCAGAATAGAATAGATGCACCAGAAGTGCATCGTATAGAAGATGTGAATTTAATTAAACCAGAATTGGTAAAATTCAGTAATGGTCTTCAAGTTTTTATATTTAGGGCAGCCTCCCAAGAGTTATTGAAGGCAGAGTTTGTATTTAATAATGTTTTTGAACAGGTAGAAAATCCTGTAAGAAATTCTGCTTTAAGTGCGATGTTAAAAGAGGGTACAACTCGATTAACTAGTGCGCAGATTGCAGAAAAGATTGATTTTTTTGGAGCTTATTTAGTGCCTGAGTTCAGCTTTGACCATAACGCCCTTACTTTATATTCCTTAAACAAACATGTTTCTGCTGTATTACCCATTGTATTTGATGTGCTAACCGATGCCATCATTCCAGATCATGAATTACAGACTTATAAAAGAAACAACAAACAAAATTTACAGATATCTTTAGAAAAGTCAGATTTTCTAGCTCGTCGTATGTTTTACGAGCAGTTATTTGGGGCATCTAGGTATGGTCTAGCCGTAAGTGATAAATTACTTGACGGATTAAGCCAAGAGGATTTGTTATCGCTGTATAAACAGCAAATACAACCCCAAAATGCCACCTTATTTTTATCGGGGAATATCACCGATGAGATATTAACGCTATTTCGAAATTATTTTGAAAAAGAGTGGGATAATCGGGAACCATTGCTACCGATTAATTTTACGGCAAAAAAATCTTATCTCGATGATGTACAATGGGTTTCTAAGCCAAATGCCCTACAATCTTCCATTCGTATAGGTCGCCAGGCGATTCAGCGTCCGCATCCAGATTACCCGGCCTTACAGTTTGTCAATACCTTGTTCGGCGGTTATTTCGGATCACGATTAATGAGTAATATCCGGGAAGAAAAAGGCTATACCTACAATATTGGATCTGTAGTTGCCAATTTAAACCATGCCGGTTTTATATCCATAGGGACAGAAGTAGGCAATGAATATACGGAAGACACGCTGAAACAAATTGAAATCGAGATGAACCGATTAAAACAAGAACGCAGCACGGCAGATGAAATAGAATTAGTAAGGAATTATTTGTTAGGGGGGATGTTAGGTAGTTTGGAATCTATCTTTTCCCATGCTGACAAATTTAAATCTGTTTATTTTTCTGGTTTAGATTTAGACTATTACGATTATTATACGAACGTACTTAAAGATATAAATGCCAATCAGATTCAGGAAATTGCGCAGCAGTATTACCATTTTGATGAAATGTTAAAGATTGTTGTCGGTAATAAAATTTAAGATCCCATACTAAAAAAGAAAGACGAGGTTTGTTAAGTAACAAACCTCGTCTTTCTTTTTTTAAATAATATATGCCTTAATCCATTAAGTCTTGAATGGCTACAGAGGCTAAAGCACCACCAAATGCTGCAGGTAAATAGGACATGGTACCGTAGGCTGATTTTTTAAAGTTGCTACCATCTGTATACAATAATGAATCTTTATCCGGTAATTCGGTAGAAAAAACAACTTTAACACCTTTTTTTATTCCATGTTTTTTCAATTTCTTTCGTATATGCTGCGCTAATTTGCAATTGTAGGTATTTCCGATATCCGATATAGTAATCTTTGTAGGATCGAGTTTTCCTCCTGCTCCCATGGAACTTACGAATGGGATGCCTGCATCTATTGCTAAGCGGATAAAAAACAATTTAGGCGTAATACTGTCTATAGCCTCAACGCAGTAATCAGGTTTCAATGCCAATAAATCTGGGATACTTTCCGGAAGAATAAATTTTTGAACAACATTTAACTCCAACTCAGGATTAATCGCTAATAACCTTTCTTTCATAATCTCCGCTTTAGCTACACCATGATTCGTTGCTAAAGCAGGCAATTGGCGGTTTCTATTACTGGGGTCAACCGTATCACCATCGATGATTGTCATTTTTCCCACACCTGAACGGCAAATAAACTCAGCAGCAAAGGAGCCTACGCCTCCTAATCCTAAAATCATAACATGGGATTCTGCTAATTTTTCTAACGCAGTTCTGCCCACTAAAGCTTCCGTTCTAGAAAGCCATGATAAATCCATCATTTATAACGAATAATTAAAAACTTGAATAAAATTTTGTCTTAGTTGTTGTTGCAATACCTCTAGAGGCATGTTTTTTCGAACGCGACAAAAATAAGCATAAATATTGGAGATTTTTATAGACTTATCATCTGTTTCAAAGAATATTCGATCTAGTGGAATGTGTTGAATCAGCTCATTCATATTGCCTTGTAAACTCGCATGACCTAAAGAAATATAATAGCCTTGGTTAATTAATGTTTCCGCAAGCGCCCAATTTTTATGAAAACCATGAAATATGACTGGAACTTGAACTTTCATTCTCATCAGTGAGGTGCAAACTTCACTGTAGGCTCGAACACAATGAATAATTAATGGCTTTTGGTAGTTGTTTGCTAATTTTATTTGCTGTTCGAATACCTGGATTTGAGTATCCCATGGACTATTAAATAGTTTATCGAGCCCACATTCACCAACTGCAATGACCTCCTCTTTTTTAAGGTATTGTTCGAGTACCTCCAATTGCCTTTTTTGATCTTCATCCATATACCATGGGTGAATACCTGCGCTAACAGGAGAAGAATTCAAATAATCTTTGGAGACGATAACATTCGATACACGTAATTCATTGGCAGGAGTACTGCCAAAGCTATGACTATGAATATCTATAAACACGTTTTAGTAAATTAAAACTAAAGGTAAGATTTAATCCAACATTTCGTAGGCACCAAATTCTAAAATCAGGATTCCCGTACTGGTATCTATTTTAAAACGTTTTCTGTTTTGATCGACGTCAAAAGATTTATCAATATCCGGCACTACTTCCGTAATGTCTAAAATAACAGGATAGCCTTCATGGGGTATATCCGATCTCGAATAGTGAGTGACATGATCAAACCTGATTTTTTTCTCCGTTGCTAATTGATTTGGATCTTGGTCAATCAAAAGCGTTACCAGGAGACTCTGCGTTTTAGAATCCTCTTCCGTTTTAATGATTTCTGCACCTAAAATGGATGAAATATCAATAGCCATAACCAAATCAAATAAATGTTTATACCCATGTAACAACAAAAAGATAAAATCGTTTTTGAAATTTTAATTATTACTGAATTTATAGTTTTTCTGACTCAGGTCATCTAAAATTTGTTGCAAACTCAGGTATTTATAAGGCTTTGCCGATTGAAAAAATTTGTTTTTAATAAACGGATGGGCATGCTGCGAATGTACTTGATCCGCTGAGTTATTAGATTTTTTTTTATGAAACATCTTATCTCCTCCTTACTTATTGTTTACACCTTGGTTATCTGTTCTTGCTGGTTGTTGGTTGCCAGTGAATTAGCTAAATATACTAAATAATTATGATATTCTAAGTTTCATTTTTCTTATTTAAATAGGATAAAAACAGGATGTATTCGATATCTTCGCTACAAATTGTTCATTTTGCTAAAAATTGCTCATCATACGGCTTATATACATCCCATTCCAGCTGGGCATCGTTTTCCGATGTTGAAATACGAACTAATACCAGCGCAGTTATTGCACATGGGATTAGTAGGTAAGGAGCATTTTTTTAGTCCTGAAAAATCAAGCCCTGACATTATTGCATTAGCACATGATTGGTCTTATGTGGATCAATTGTTATCCTTAACACTTGACCCTGCAATGATTCGTCGAATTGGTTTTCCAATGAGTCAAGCGCTTGTTGATCGTGAATTGTATTTAATAGATGGTACTATTCAATCCGCTTTATATGCAATGAAGCATCAAGTTTCCTTTAATACGGCAGGAGGTACACATCATGCCGGTAAAAATTTTGGCGAAGGTTTCTGTTTGTTAAATGATCAAGCAATAGCCGCCGCTTACCTTATTCAACAGCAATTAGTAAAAAAAGTATTAATTGTTGATTTAGATGTACATCAGGGCAATGGTACAGCTCATATTTTTGAAGGACATGAAGCTATAGTTACTTTTTCGATTCATGCAGCTAGAAACTTTCCCTTTAAAAAAGAACAATCAACTATTGATATCGCTTTAAGTGACGGAATTGAAGATGAAGAATATTTAAGCGTTCTGGAACAGGCTTTAAGCTCCTGTATCAACAGCTATCAACCTGATTTTGTATTTTACCAAGCAGGTGTAGATGTGTTGGCTACAGATCAATTGGGAAAATTTAACCTAAGTTTAGCTGGATGTATGCAACGGGATAGGCTCGTATTTCAACTTTGTAAGTCTAACAATATACCCGTACAAGTTAGTATGGGTGGGGGCTATTCTAAGGATATTAAAACTATTGTCAATGCCCATGTCAATACGTATTCAGCAGCAATCGATATATTTGATTTATAAAATAAAATAATATGTTTTTTCACCAAGACGCAAGTTTTAAGCATTTAATAATACATCATGTAGGCAATAAAAGCCAGGATGAATACTTTACTTTATCAGAAGAAGAAATAGATGTACAAGCTGATGAATTATTAAGCAGCTTATTAATGCAGTATTTTATGAAGCCTTTTGCCAAGGCCAATGAAGTATTTCGTTTCTTTCATCCCAATGATAAATTAGATCTCAATGAAGTATATCACTTTTCAAAACAGTATTTTGAAGAGAAGATGAATTTTAAGGATTATTCGAAAGCTATTGCGCGTTTTTTATTTGAAGTGACTGAGCATCCTAAGATTAAATCTGGAGAAATTTATGTCGTTGCTTTAGATCAGATTCAATTAGAAGGAGAGGAGCACCAAGCCATTGGGATATTTAAATCGGAAAATAAAGAAGCTTACCTCAAAGTATTCACACAATCGGCCGGTTTAGGCGTAGATTATGAAGAACAAGCCATTAATATCAATAAATTGGATAAAGGTGTGGTCATCGTAAATTCAGAGGCGGAGGAAGGCTATAAAGTGTTATGTATCGATCAAACGAATGGGTCTGAAGCAGTGTATTGGAAAGACGATTTTCTAAAGCTTAAAACTAGAAATGATAATTTCCAACAAACGGGAAATTTAATGAAAGTTTACAAGAACTTTATTAATGAAAAGATAGAGGATGTTTTTGAGATGGATAAAGCTGATAAAATTGATTTGCTCAATCGATCTATGAATTATTTTAAAACCAAAGAAACCTTTATTGAAGAGGAGTTTAATGAAGATGTTATTGGTAATCCAGAGGCCATTTCGTTATTTAAAGATTACAAACAATCTTTTGAAGATGAATTTGAAACTCCTTTTCAGTCCAATTTTGATATTGCCGCTCCTGCTGTGAAAAAGATGGCCAGTACTTACAAATCTATTTTAAAATTGGATAAAAACTTTCATGTTTACATTCATGGAAAAAAGGAATATTTGGAGCGAGGGTATGATGAAGAAAAAGGAATGAATTATTATAAACTTTATTTTGATAAAGAAGACTAGAACCCATGCATAAACTTCGGCAATATGCACTTTACTTTAGGTTAGCAATACTTGTCGTACTCTTATTTCTATTGAATTGGAGTATACAAGATCAAGCTGCTGTAGAGCAGTATTACAGCCGTCTATTCTATCCGATATTTAGTGAAATACCAAAGTTTCTAGTGGGTTGGTTTCCTTGGAGTGTAGGTGATATAGTCTATGCTTGCCTTTTTATTTTTTTATTGTGTTACTTATTCCAAGTAATCCGCGAGTTAGTTAAGAGAAATGTTAAGCTCGCATTCCAACGATTATTGGCTTTCGTCGCAGCTGTATTAAGTATTTATTTATATTTCAATATATCTTGGGGTATTAATTATAACCGAACAGCCATTGCTAAAGAAATGAAATTAGATTTAGATACCGTATTATTAAACGATCACATTCAGATTTTAACTAAGCACATCGAACAAGTAAATATTTTAAGGGAAAAACTGAGTTTCGAAAAATATCCGCTTTCTGCAATTAATGAAGAAGTGATGCGAATTATGCAGGAAGATCTAGTTTTTCCCATGTTGTCAAAAACGCAAATACAAATTAAATCTCCGATCAATAATACTTTAGCATCGTATTTTGGCGTATCGGGTTATTTTAATCCGTTTACGCACGAAGCTCATGCGAATACCCAAATGCCAAAAGCTTCCTATCCTTTTATGGTGGCACATGAGTTGGCACATCAAATGGGTATTGGTTTTGAGGACGAATGTAATTTCATTGCTTATGTCAAACTCCATCAGCAAGAAAATCCTAAGTTAGCCTATGCAGCGTATTATGAAAGTGTAAATTACCTGTTGAGATCGTTATATTTAGTAGATCAGCATGAATTTGAAAAAATGAAGTCTTTGCTTTCGGAGCAAGTGCTTTCCGATTTGAAGGAAGAGCAAAAGTATTGGAAAAATTATACCGGTTGGTTAACCAGCTTATCTTCTTTGTTTTACGATCAATACCTTAAACATAATAATCAGGCAGAAGGGATGGCAAGGTATGGAATGGTAAGCCGATTGATTATTGCTTATGAAGTGAAAAACAATAATCAATCAGTCAATTGATCATTTTAAACCGAGAAACTTTCGCCACAGGCACAGGTTCTCGAAGCATTTGGATTATGGAATTCAAAACCTTTACCGTTTATTCCGTCAGAATAATCGAGTTCTGTACCCGCTAAATACAAATAAGATTTAATGTCCAAGCAGATCTTTATGCCTTTATCTTCAAAAAACTGATCTCCTTTTTTTTCTTCATTGTCGAAGTCTAATTTGTACGAAAGACCAGAGCAACCTCCACTTTCTACTGCTACACGAACAAAAAAATGCTCATTGTAATTTTCGGCAGTCATGATTGCTAAAATACGCTCTTTTGCTTTATCTGTTATGGTAACCATCGTGTATTCTAAATAAAATATGCTTACAAAATTACTAATAAATAAAGGGATTATCGTTAAAAATCATCTGACTATTGTCAAATTAAGCCCTCTTTATACAGTTCCCAAATGGGCGATTTTTGCCGTATGGAAGTGATGGCTTCTTTAATTTGAAGGATGACCTCATCGATTTCCGACAAGGTATTATATTTGCTAAAACTGAATCTGATGGAACAAAAGGCTTCTTCATCCGAAAGCTTCATTGCTTTTAGGACATGCGATGGATCTCGACTCCCAGTTACGCATGCGGAACCTGAAGCCAATGCCATGTTGGATACTTGGGTCATTAACTCATTCGCTCGAACATACTTAATGTGGATATTGCTCGTGTTAGGGATGCGGAGGGAAGACTCGCTATGAATCGATATTTCTTCCCAATGAAGCTTCGCCTGCATTTCAAAGTAGTTTCTTAAGGCTTCAATTTTTTCGTTGTTTAACGCTAAACTTATCGCTTTCCCCAATCCAACGATCTCATGGGTTGCATAAGTACCTGCACGAAAACCTTGCTCTTGGTTGCCACCACTGATTAAAGCTGGAATTTGTATAGGTTTAGTTTTACGTCGAATAAATAATCCCCCAATTCCCTTTGGTCCATGAAATTTATGGGCACTGAAACACAATATATCAATAGGGACTTCCTTTAGATTTAAGGGTAATTTACCAATCCATTGGGTCGAATCACAGAAAAATAAGACATTATGCGCTACACAGATATTCGCAATTTCCTGAATAGGGAATATGACCCCTGTTTCATTGTTTGCCGCCATGAGTGAAACTAAAATGGTATCTTCCCGAATGCTGTTTTTTAAATCATTTAAATCGATTTGACCCGCTTGGTCCACAGCTAGGTAAGTTACTTGTGCACCTTCTCTTTCTATAGCTTCACAGGTCGATAATACCGCTTTATGTTCTGTTTTACAGGTAATAATATGATTTCCTTTTCGGGCATACGCTTTAAATACACCTTTTATAACCGTATGAATTGCCTCGCTAGCACCGCTATTGAAGAATATTTCTTTTGGATGCACGTTCAAGTAGCTTGCTACTTGGTTTCTTGCTACTTCTATCGCTTGATTTGCTTGTCTTCCTAAGCGATGTTGCACACTGGATGCATTTCCGTATTGATCCTGCAAATAAGGGAGCATGCTTTCTAACACTTGGTTATCCACGCGTGTCGTTGCATTATTATCAAGATATATAAATCCCATTTGTTAAAGTTATTTAAATTCTAAGGAATAGTAGGCTTATCTACTTGAATTTTTTAATTTTGCGCACTAAAATCATACTAAAATGAAATTCATTAATGTCGAAGCTACTTTAGAAAGATTGCTTAACAATATCATTGATCAAATTCCAAGTGTTTTAATTGGATTAGCCATTATGGTAATTGGTCGATATGTTATCGGATTTTTACTTAAAATTATTGATAAACGATTTGAAAAGCGAAATTTTGATATCTCTATCCGATCCTTTGTCAAAAGTTTAATCAAATTTACCTTATATGCCTTTTTGTTATTGACTGCGGCAACAACGATGGGGTTTCAGACGACTTCCTTTATTGCGGCCTTGTCTGCCTTTGGTTTAGCGGTAGGTATGGCATTGCAAGGCAGTTTGTCCAATTTTGCAGGAGGGGTATTGATCCTAATTTTCAGACCATTTGATGTAGGTGATTATATTTCAAGTGCGAATGGATCTTCTGGAACAGTCGAAAAAATTGATTTATTATACACAACATTAATTGACGATGATGGAATCCGGGTATTTAGTCCAAATGGTACTTTAGCCAATTCTGTGATTAAAAACTTTACGAAAATATCCGCTCGTAGAATGCAGTTTTCATTCCTAATTGCTTACGATACCAATATTAAATTGGCTAGAGAAACGATATTAGCCGTGCTGAATGAGGATCAACGTGTTTTGCAAAAGCCAAAAGCAGAATTATTTGTTGGTGATTTAAAAGAATCTGGTATTACCATCACGATTCGCGCTTGGACCAATCGAGAAGTTTATTGGGCCACTAAAAATGAATTAGCAGAAAGGATTAAAGATGAATTGGATAATAAAGCGATTAATTTCCCTACAAATGCAATTAAAATCCTTAACAACTAAGGATTTTAATAGACGCATTCATCAATCTAAGGATTGAATTAAGACATAATAGCGGTAAGCTACAACAGCCTGTTGTAGCTTACTTAGTTTAGAAGGATCTAATTGACTATACTTGGGCAATATCGATTGATTTACCTTATTCAATAGTTTAAAAAATCCCTTTTTCATATTTTCAATTTAATGTATGCAATAATTAAGCCCTACAGCCAGTAGCGCTCCAATAATTGGACCAACGACAGGCACCCAAGCATAGGATGCGTTAAATGGTGCTTTATTTTTGATAGGTAAAATCGCGTGCATTATTCGAGGGCCCAAATCACGTGCAGGATTAATGGCATATCCGGTAGTACCTCCTAAAGAGAGGCCAATGGCCCAGACCAAAAATGCAACGGGTATTGCTCCGATAGAACCCAAACCAATGACTTCGTCTTCCGCTATTTTAGCATCTTGAAAATGCAATATGGTAAATATGAGTACGAAAGTACCTACGGTTTCAGAAAGTAAATTTAAAGGGTAATTTTTAATGGCAGGTGCAGTACAAAATACCGCTTGTTTGCTTGCTGGATCATCAGTTGCATCGAAATGGCTTTTATACATTAGCCATACGGTTCCCGAGCCAATCATAGCACCTAAAAATTGCGCCAATAGGTAACTTAATGTAGTCATTAAATCCAATTTTCCCATGGCAAAATTGGCAATAGTAACGGCACAATTGAGATGTGCACCGCTGTATGGACTAGCAATATTAACCCCTACAAATACCGCCAATGCCCAGGCTGTAGTAATCACTATCCAACCACTATTATTTCCAATTGTTTTATTTAAAACGACATTTGCAACCACCCCACCTCCTAAAAGGATTAAGATAGCAGTGCCTATTAATTCAGCAATAAATGGAGTCATAATTTATTTGTTATAAGGTAAATGTATAGGTTATATTATGTATTTGTAGACCAGTATTTAACGGCATTAACGGCACGATCCCAAGAAACTAAATTTTCTTCTAATTTTTTGGTTTTCTTGCCTTTAATCCTTTTATTTTCTTGCCATATATTTTCAATTTCTGCTACGCTATTCCAAAACCCTACTGCTAATCCGGCGAGAAATGCAGCCCCCATAGCGGTTGTTTCGGTAATTTCAGGTCGTACTACGGTGGTATTTAATATATCTGCTTGAAATTTCAGTAAAAATTCATTTTGTGTGGCACCGCCATCTACCCGCAATTCTTTGATTTTTGTTTTAGAATCTGCTTCCATGGCCCGTAAAATATCATGGGTTTGATAAGCAATGCTTTCTATAGCAGCACGTGCAATATGGGCATCCGAAGTCCCTCGAGATATACCGAATATCGTTCCTCTGGCATTAGAATCCCAATGTGGTGCGCCTAATCCTGCAAAGGCTGGCACTACATAGACGCCATCGGTATCGGAAACACTGCCGGCCAGGGCTTCCACATCACTGGATTTCTTAATGATTTTTAATTCATCCCTTAACCACTGCACTACGGCACCTCCAATAAATATACTTCCTTCTAACGCATAGACCACTTCTTTTCCAATTTTCCAAGCGATGGTCGTAACGAGTTTATTTTCCGATTTCACCGGTTTATTACCAACGTTCATCAGTAAAAAACAGCCGGTTCCATAGGTGTTTTTGGCCATTCCCTTTTTTAAACACATTTGACCAAATAATGCGGCTTGTTGATCTCCAGCGATGCCGGCAATAGGAATAGACTTGCTCCCTAATTCAGTTGAGGTATGCCCATATATTTCCGAAGAACTTTTGACCTCTGGTAACATGGATTCTGGGATGTCAAATAAAGCGAGTAGCTCTTTATCCCAACAAAGGTCATTGATGTTGTATAACATGGTTCTTGAGGCATTGGAAACATCCGTTACATGGGAGGCTCCATTGGTCAAATTCCAAATTAACCAACTATCTACAGTGCCAAATGCTAATTCATTCTTCTCAGCCAATTTTCGAGCACCTTTTACATGATCTAAAATCCATTTTATCTTTGTTGCTGAAAAATAAGAATCAATTAATAAACCTGTTTTCTCTTGCACCGTTTCCAAATGACCATCCTTAACCAATTGACTACAATAGTCTGCAGTACGACGATCTTGCCAAACTATGGCATTATAAATAGCCGAACCTGTGCGTTTATTCCATACAATCGTGGTTTCTCTTTGATTGGTTATGCCAATGCCCTTTATCGATTCCAGCTTAGCTTTGGATTTTGCTAAAACTTCGGTTAAAACCGCCAGTTGGCTGGACCAAATCTCTTGCGGGTCATGTTCTACCCAACCAGATTTAGGATAAATTTGTTGAAATTCTTTCTGTGAAATATTGACAATTTCTCCTTTTTTATTGAATAGTATAGCTCTCGAACTCGTAGTACCCTGGTCTAAGGAAATGATGTATTCTTTCATTTATATAATTTATAAGTAGTTAGTTTATAGTATATAATTATCTGTCAGCTCTTTGTATTCTTTAACTTCTTGATTGATCCATTCGGCTGATTTGCCTAGCTCTTGCGCCATAATTTCTGCGACTTGTAAGGAGGCAATTCTAGAGGCCTTCGCATCAAGTAATAATAGCCTGGTTCTTCTTGCTAGGAAATCTTCCACCTTAACGATATATTCATTCCGACAGGCCCATACAACCTCAGCAAGGGTATAAGGATAACCTTCGATTAATGGTTGCTTCCATTCTGGATGTGCTTGTTGGAGTTGAATGATCGATTCATAATCTTTTCCATAGGAATTCCAGGCGACTAAATTTGGATTTTTTGAGTAGCCATGTATAGGAAGATCTTTAGTGACACAGGCTTTTACGCTTAAATTAGCGACTTTAATCGCTAAATCAATACATTCTTCGGCCATCTTTCGATAAGTTGTCCATTTGCCGCCAGTGATCGTGATTAAATTTGATTCGCTTTTTATAAGTTTATGATCGCGCGAGATTTCTTTTGTGCTGCTCGAATTTGGACCTGTAGGAGCAGCTAGGGGTCTCAATCCTGCATAGATGCTCAAAATGTCTTTTCGCTGTGGCGCAGGATTTAAATACGCTGCCGCGGTATCTAATATGAATTGAATTTCCTCGGCCATAGGTTTAGGCTCGATGCTATGTTGATCTATGGGGATATCCGTTGTGCCTAACAACACTTTACCATGCCATGGAACTCCAAAAAGAACCCGGCCATCACTGGTTTCCGGGATCATTAAGGCATCATTTCCAGCTAGAAATTTTTGATCGATTACAATATGTGATCCTTGGCTAGGTCTAACAAGGTTCTTATGATTCTCCTGATCCAGTTTTAAAATATCATCGACAAAAATACCCGTGGCATTGATAACTGATTTAGATTGAATCGTATAGGTGGTTCCAGTTACCGTATCTCTACTTATTAATCCGGTTATTTTACCCAGACTGTCTTTGGTAATTTGTACCGCTTCCACATAATTTAAGACAGTTGCTTGTTGTTCAATGGCCGTTTGCGCTAAGTTGATTGCTAATCTGGCATCGTCAAATTGACCGTCATAATAAATAATGCCCCCTTGCAATCCTTCCGATTTAATATGAGGCAGTCTAGCTAAAACATCGGCTTTGGATAGCAATTTTGATGCTCCTATACGCAAACTTCCAGCCAGCCAATCGTAAATTTTCAAGCCTGCTAAATACTTTACTTTACTAAAAAGGGAATACACAGGGATGATGAAGGATTGAACAGATGAAACATGAGGCGCGTTCTTAAACAACAATCCGCGCTCACGTAATGCAGCAATCACTAACTTGATGTCGCCATTTGCAAGATACCTTACGCCACCATGAACGAGTTTGGTGCTTTTACTGGAGGTGCCTTTTGCGAAATCATATTTCTCTAATAAAAGGACCTTATACCCACGGCTAGCAGCATCAACTGCAGCCCCTAAACCAGTCGCTCCACCACCAATAATGGTTATGTCCCAAATGGTATCTTCCTTTAATTGTTTAAGTTGGTCTTCTCTTGATAACACGGATTGTATAGTCTTGATTTATCTAAATGTAAGAATAATTTACTTATCTGTCATTTACCTAATATAAATATAATATATAATTAAATTTTGCTCTGATATTATCCCAATAAAAATTATAACATAATCGGTTGTGGTAAACTGATGGTTTAGGAGCTAAGCAATTGGAATGGATCTACCGTGGATCTACTGCGGATCTTGTTCGGATTTTTTCGTCTAATATCCGATTAATGTCCGAAGGAGATCCGAATGAAATTTAAGGGGAAGGCAAAAAAATCTGTTCGCAAATTTTTATGGAATGAACCTGATTTTTTGTTAAATTGGATTGTATTGTAAGAAAAATTAGCTTGATAAGAGGAGGGAGGATAACTTTATTTAGTGCAAGATTTGATAATAGGTTTAATCCTTAGGGAGTATTGTTGTGGATTTGGGATATTTTGAGGTCAAAAAATGTGATTTTGTCATCAAAAACAGGCTTTCGTTTAGAATATTGTAACAATTAATTTACGCAATCGGTTGTTTAATAATGCTAAATGGTTATAGCCTTTTTATTGGCTAAAAATAATATGGAAATGGCTTAAATAGATAATACATAACTAAAAAGTTTTTTTACAATTGTAAATCTAAATCTATAGTAAATTTTATCGATGATATAACTACATAGACCTATGAATTTAGCAAGCTCATCTGAAAGCCTAAATTTTAATAGTTCATTGCTATTGTTATAACCTTCGGAACCAAAAATATTATGAACGAAATAAAAAATTCTTCTAGGCGCGATTTTATTAAAAAATCGTTAATTGGTGCTGCGGCATTTACCATTGTTCCTCGATTTGTTTTGGGGAAAGGATATTTAGCACCTAGTGATCATTTAACTAAAGGTGTGATAGGTACTGGATCTATGGGCCGAGGGCATTTTGCCTATGCAGGTACAAAGACAGTAGCTATTTGTGATGTAGATAGTAGACATTTAGCCTTAGCGCAAAATGCCTTAGGTGGAGGGATCAAAGAACATCATGATTTTAGAGATTTGATACAAAATCCGGAAGTGGATATTGTTCATATTGCAACCCCACCACATTGGCATGGTTTGATGGCTGTAGAAGCGGCCCGTGCGGGGAAAGATATTTGGTGTGAGAAACCAATGACTAGAACTATAGGTGAAGGTAAGAAGGTTAAAGAGGCTGTAGAACAGCATGGAAATATTTTTAGATTGAACACTTGGTTCCGTTTTGATGATAATTTTTATGGACTGAATACGCCTGTAAAAAGAGTTAAGAAATTGGTCGACACAGGGATGTTGGGATGGCCTTTGAAAGTAACAATAAGTAAACATACTGGATTTGATTGGAAATTCTTTTGGATTGGAAAAGAAGATTTGCCAGTGCAACAAGTTCCAAAAGAATTAGATTACGATCTATGGTTAGGACCTGCGCCACATAAGCCATATAGTGAACACCGTACACATACTACTTTTAGAGGATATTGGGATTACGATGGTGGTGGTTTAGGAGATATGGGTCAACATTATTTGGATCCAGTACAATATTTCCTAGGTAAAGACAATGAAAGCCCGGTTAAGATTGAAGTTGATGCCCCTCAGCAACACTCGGATGCTGTAGGAACTTGGCGTAAAATTACCTATACCTATGCCGATGGCTGTCAGATTATTCTCGATGGGGATGGCACAGAAGTAGGTAAGGCCTATATAGAAGGGCCATCAGGTAAATTATATAAAGGATTTGTATCTGATATTCCAGATTTGGATCGTAAACTTGCACAGTACCCTGATCCGGCACCACAAATCACCGATTTCGTGGAAGCAGTTAGAACAAGGCAAAAATTTGCATTGAATGAACAGAATGGATATTACTCTTGTACATTAGTGAATTTAGGTCTGGCAGCATTACGATTAAATAGAACTTTAACATACGATTCTGCGAAACAAGAATTTGTAAATGATGAAGCTGCAAATCGTTTAATTAATCAACCAATGAGAGGTCCTTGGACATTCTAATCCTAAACAAAACATGAAAAAAGTATTTAATACCATATCTGCATTATTATTCCTTCAAGTTGCCGCTTTTGCTCAGCAACCTGCAGGTCGTACCACAGCGACAAAAATCGCTGATGTTCTTGCTCAGCAACCGGCGGAAGAGCAAACCAAATACCTTTCCGCAATGAAAGAGTTAGAAGGTTTCAGTACAGCCGACATTTCTGCATTATTAGCCGGTTTGAAACCTCAGGGTGGAAAAAATGCGGCTTTAGAATATGCTGCCAATTCCTACAGTTACTACGTGCTTCAGCCAGGATTTGAAAGTCAGCGTGCAACCTATGTTGCCGGACTTTTAGATGCATTGGATAAAGTAAATGATAAAAATAATAAGGGTTTTATCTTAGAAATCCTGAAAAAATGTGCTAAAAATGATGCGATCAGCAAAGTTGTCCCTTACCTTGCAGATGAAGAATTAGCGGATAAGGCGGCATTAGTATTAAATGCAATCCGTACCCCTGAAGCAGCAGCAGCATTAAACACAGCTTTAGCATCTGCCAACTCTGAAAAAACAGCAACTTTAATTATTGCTGCATTAGGCGATTTGGAATCTCCGGAAGCGGAAACAAAAATCATTGAATTATTGGATAAGTATCCAACTGATAATTTTCAACATAATGCATTAACTGCTTTAAGTAAAATTGCTGGTGCACAATCCAGTGCTTTATTTTTAAAGAAAGCTCAGGAGAAAAATTACCAGTTTGATCGCAGCAATGTTTCTAGTTTAGCGGTAGATTATGCGGAAAACTTAGTGAAAAAGAATGCTTCTGCAGCAGCTCATAAATTTGCCAGTACCTTATTCAAAAATGCGGGTAAGGCAAAAGCTTCGGGCATACAGGCAGCAGCCTTAACCGTCTTAACATCGATAGAACCTGCTAAACAAAAGAAGCAATTACTGAAATTAGTGTCTAGTGATGACGCGGTATTACGTAATGTAGCTTTAGGGTTATTAGCTGATAAAGCTTCTGCCTCTGATTTAGCTAAATTAGCTTCCTCAGTGAAGAAACTAAGTCCAGATGCACAAGAGAGTGTTTTTAATTTCTTAGCAAGCAAAGATGCTACGGCATCTATCAGTAGCATTGAGAAGAGTTATGCTTCTTTAAAAGATGAAGAAGCAAAAATTGCAGCACTGAATTCGCTTTCGGTATTAACGAAAGGATCAAATGCCGCATTCTTAATTCAACAAATACCTTCCGCTTCAGATAATGAACTGAAAACCATCAAAAATTTGTTACTGTCGGCAAAGGATAAAGGAACAATTGATGTCGTGAACAATGCCTTAACAAGTGCTGATTCGAAAACTCAATTGGCATTGTTAGATGTATTAAGCAATAGAACCAATGCAAATTCTTCAGCAAGTGTATTAGGATTAAGTAAATCAACTGATGCTGGCGTTCGTTTAGCGGCTTATAAAGCTTTAGCCAATGTTGTAGATGGGAAAGATTTTGATGCCGTATCAGAACTATTAGGTTCTGCTAGTGCCGATGAATTAGCATCAGTACAACGTGCAGCCATCATTTCATTGAACGCTAGTGCAGATAAAGAAGCTAAAATACAAAAATTGGCAGCTAATATTTCCAGATCTGCTGCACCTTCGGCAGGGAAATATTTCCCTATTTTTGCTGGTGTTGGCGGTGCTGATGCACTAAAAGCGGTGGAGAACTACGTTGCTAATGCTGGTTTAAAAGGTCAAGCCATTCAAGCATTAGCCAATTGGGCAAATGCCGAATCATTGCCTGCTTTAATCAAATTATCCAGAACAGAGAAAGACCCGGCCTTATTCAATAATATATTCACGGGCTTAATCAAGCAATTAAATGCTGGTGGGTTTAAACCTGAGCAAAAAACACTTTTGTTAAAAGATGCTTTTAGTATTGCACAAACTGTGGATCAGAAAAAATCAGTATTAAGCAATTTACAAAGCACTGGTACTTATCATGCTTTCGCATTTGCTAGTAAATTTTTAGATGATGCGCAATTAGGTGGTACGGCAACCAATGTAGCAATGAATATTGCGATGGATAATAAAGCTTATGTAGGAGCAGATGTAGAACGCGTATTAAATGCTGCTGCTGAACGATTGAGCGGAAGTGAAAGTTCGTATTTAAAAGAAGCAGTAATCCGTCATTTAGCAGAAATGCCTAAAGAAGCCGGTTTTGTATATATGTTCAATGGTAAGGACCTGTCTGGTTGGAAAGGTTTAGTAGAAAATCCAATTGCTAGAGCTAAAATGTCGAAAGAGGAGTTAGCTAAAAAACAAGTGGAGGCCGATAAAAAAATGCGTGATAATTGGTCTGCTATTGATGGCGATATGGTATTCAGTGGACATGGAGATAACATTGCTTCGGTAAAACAATATGGCGATTTTGAAATGTTAGTGGATTGGAAATTAGATCCTAAAGGACATGAGCCTGATGCCGGAATTTATTTACGTGGTACTCCTCAAATTCAAATATGGGATATCTCTCGTACAAATGTGGGTGCTCAAGTAGGATCTGGTGGTTTGTATAATAACACTAAACATGCGAAAGATCCTATTAAGGTTGCTGACAATGCATTAGGAGAATGGAATAACTTTAAAATCCGTATGATTGGTGATAATGTATGGGTTTGGTTAAATGGAGAATTGGTGGTGGATAATGTTCCTTTAGAAAACTATTGGGATCGTAATCAGTCTATTTTCCCGAAAGAACAAATTGAATTGCAAGCGCACGGTTCACGTGTTTGGTATAGAGATATCTTAATAAAAGAAATACCTAAGAAAGAAATCTTTACCCTTAGTGAACAAGAGAAAAAAGAAGGTTTTGAAATGTTGTTTGACGGTACAAACTTAGACAAATGGACAGAGACAGCCGCTTATGATATCACGAATGATGGTTCAATCCGTTCTAATCCGGATACAGAGCATGGCACTAATCTTTATACCAAAGAACAATATACAGATTTCGTGTATAGGTTTGAATTCAAATTAACTCCTGGAGCTAATAATGGTGTAGGAATTCGTACGCCAATGGGTGTAGATGCAGCTTATAACGGCATGGAGATACAAATATTGGACGATGGAGCAGATGTTTATAAAGACTTGCAACCATACCAGTACCATGGTTCAGTATATGGGATTATTGCTGCTAAACGTGGTTCATTAAATCCTGTTGGAGAATGGAATACTGAAGAAATTCGTGTTCAAGGAAATAAAATCAAAATTACCGTGAATGGAAAAGTTATTGTAGACGGGGATCTTGCTGCAGCCACTAAATCTGGTTCGGTAGATAAAAAAGATCATCCTGGCTTATTTAATAAATCTGGTCATATCGGATTCTTAGGTCATGGTACCGAAGTGTTTCTACGCAATATCCGTGTGAAAAAATTGTAATACGGGTAATTGAATAACAAAAAAAGCGTTGAGAGGAGTTCTCAACGCTTTTTTTTATAGCTGATAATATATGAGCTTTCCTAAGTTTTGAATGCAGATGAGCCTTTAAAACAGTGAAATCGTCGCTAAATTAGTGGGCTACGCTAATTTACTTACTCAAGCATTCATAAATCTCCTGTTCTGGGAAGCTTAAGCCCAAAGACTCCACTTAATTTAAGCAACATCCCTTAAGTCGACAGCAACTACTCTAGAAACGCCTTGTTCCACCATGGTCACTCCATAGATAATATCGGTACTGGCAATGGTTCGTTTGTTATGCGAAACCACAATAAACTGCGACTGATTAGAGAACTCGCGAATAATATTATTAAATTTATCAATGTTGGTATCATCTAAAGGCGCATCGACCTCATCAAAAATACAGAATGGTGCTGGTTTAAGTAAGTACAGCGAAAATAACAGGGCCGTAGAGGTCAATGTTTTCTCACCACCTGAAAGTTGATTGATGGATAGTGGCCTTTTACCTTTAGGTCGTGCAATGATGTCTATTTCGGATTCTAAAGGATGATTTGGATCACTTAGAATAATGTCGCAGGAATCTTCTTCATTAAATAAGGAGCGAAACACCTGAATAAAATTGGCTCTAACAGTATTAAATGCAAACATAAATTTATTATTTGCCGTTTGATCAATTTCTTCAATAGTTGCCATCAGGGAGGCCTTAGCGTCTAGCAGATCCGTTTTTTCCTTGATAATGAAGGTATGTCTTTGGCTCATTTCATCATAAGCTTCTTTAGCCATAGAATTGATACTGCCATATTCATCCAATTCCTTTTTAAGTTTGGAACATTGAAGTTCAAGTTCCTTAAAAGTTAATCGATCCTCTGGAATTTCCTGTTCTAATAAATCTTGTAAATCAATATTGAATTCGACAGCTAATCGTTCCTTTAGGGCATTAAGTTCAATTTGTAAACTTGTTTTTTTGTCTTTTAGTTCTGCCAATAAGGTATCAGCGATATCTTTGCTTTTACGATGCTGAGAAATTTCCTCATCCACATCATTTATCCGCTTTCTAGCGCTATAAAAATCTTCTTCAATTTCTTGTAAACCTTTTTCAAAAGCTTCCTTTTGTTCATACATCGCCAATAAATCAACATCGTTATGGTCTACATACTTCAGCGCTTCTTTCATCTCTTCCTTGACCTTATCATGCTCTGTAGAATTTTTAAGGATGCGTTGCTCAAAATCTTCCTTTTGATGATCTCTGAATTCTAAATCCTTATGAATGGTGGAAACTTTGCTTTGTTGTTGATGGAACTGGATGTTTGCTTGATTAAATAAAGTCGATTTATCGGTTAAAATTTCAGATATTTCTTGAAATGAGTCTTGTAATCGTAAAAGTTCTTCTTGATTATTTTCGGCCTTAATCTTTAACGAAAACAGGGCAGGCTCAGATTTTTCCAATTCTGCAACAATAAAACTTACCTTATTTTCAATATCTAGTTTACGATTTTGACTATTGGAAATAAACGTTTGATATTGCTCTTGTTTCGTTTTTACGGAAATTAATTCATTAGCTAATCTATTTAATTGTATCCGTTGCTCATCAATAAATTCTTTTTGAGAATTTCCTTTTAGCGTTAGTAATTGATCTTGCGCAATTTTTATTTGTTGCTGAAAATCAAGAATACGCTGATTTAGCGTTTTGATTTCTTTGGCAAGATTTTCCAAATTTTTAGCTCTACCTATACGTTTACCTTCAAATAATCCGACTGAGCCACCCGTTAAGCCTAATTTGTTCTTACTATATTTCCCTTCTTTTTGTAAGATGGTATAGTTATCTGTGGGTAGCGGCGACTCTAAGTTAATTTCTTGTTCAGATTTTAATAAGTAAACATCTTTGAGCAATAGCCGACAAAGGGATTTATATTTATCTTCTACAGCTATGATTTCCATAGCTCCCAATAATCGATCGTCTTGCACCTGTACTTGGTCAAGCGGAGATGTTAAATCATTAATAGCCTCTAAAACAAAGAAATTGGCGCGACCACGTGAAGCTTCACTTAATAATTTAATGGCTTGAATTGCCTCTTCTTTTGTTTCTACTACATAATGATTCATGATAGGCTCTAAGAAATTTTCTATGGCAATTCGGTAATCTTCTTTACAAAATAGAATATCTGAAAATAGGGGATATTGCTTTTTCCAACCGGCATTTTTTCTTAAAAATCGGATGGATTCCGGAAAGCCCTCTAAGTTATCGACCAAAGATTTGGTTAGATTATATTCATTTTGTTTAGCATCAGCAATACGAATTTCTTTATTCAGTTCGATCGTGCTGTGTTGAATCTGATCTCCAGTTAATTTAATTTGATCCTGCAATGATTCTTCGGTTTGGACCGAGTGATCAAATTGACTTTGTTGAATATGAACACGCTCTTCGAGTTCAGCGACTACCGAAATAAATTGAGACAATTCAAGTTCTTTAGACTGGGTGTCATTGCTAGTCCGTAAAGATTCTTGCTCAAGGGCATCTCTTTGAATTCCTAAAACGGCAATTTCTTTTTCAAGTTTGTAAATTTCATTTTGAAGGTCAGTATTTGCTTTAATAAATTGGTCAAGTTTCCCTTTAGACGATTGTTGCTGCCCACGTAATTCTTCGACTTCTACCGTATTCCTGTTGAGGTCGATTTGCATATTGTCTAATTTGTTTTGAGCCTCAAACAATTCCTCGTTTAGTCTTTTAATCGTATATAAAACATGATTAAGCTGTTGTTTATCACTGTTGATATCATTGTTTAATCGAATGTCTTTCTCCTCGAGATGTTTCATTTGAGCATTTTTGATTTTTTTCTCAGATTCGTAGGTTCTGATTTTATGGGTATGCTCGTTGGTTACTTTTTGTTGGGTCGCAAGATTTTTTTCTTTTGAAAGAATATCCTTTTTTAAAGCTTGTAAATCTGACTCCTTTTGAGAAATTTTGGTTTGATTTTTTACTTGCTCGTCGTGTTGTTTGGTTTCTTGTTCCGTTATGTTTTCCAAATCTTGGTGAAACCCTTCCAATTTATAATAGGCCAATCCGATGCTGCTTACTTTATATTTTTCTTTAAGAATAAAATACTTTTCTGCTTTCTTGGCTTGATTCTCTAAAGATTTTAAGTTTTTATTGATTTCATACAATAAATCATCTACACGGGATAAATCCGCTTCTGTTTCCTTTAATTTAGAAAGAGTTTGTTTCTTTCTGACCTTATATTTAGATATTCCTGATGCTTCTTCAAAAAGATTTCTTCTGGAATTATCTTTATTTGCAATAATTTCATCGATCATTTTTAATTCTATAATCGAATAAGAATCAGCGCCTACTCCGGTATCTAGAAACAAATCGGTAATGTCTTTGAGTCTACATTTTACATCATTAAGGCGGTATTCGCTTTCTCCAGTTCTAAATAATTTGCGTGTAACCGTAACGGTCGTAAATTCTGTAGGTAAGATGTTTTTCGTGTTATCAAAAGTCAATGAAACCTCGGCTAAGTTGGAAGGTTTTCGATTTTTTGTACCATTGAAGATGATATTTTCCATTTTTTCTGAACGTAGGGTTCGGGTGCTTTGTTCTCCCAATACCCATCGAATCGCATCCACAACATTCGATTTTCCACAACCATTTGGACCTACGATAGCGGTAACCCCTTCATTGAAATTAATAGACACTTTATCTCCAAAACTCTTGAAACCCTTAATTTCCAATTTCGTTAACTGCATCGATATATATAATTTAAAAAATGAAATGACTGCGAAAATAAGGAATTTTAATAACGATTGAAATATTAATAGTCCTTGTTTTATTTGGCCTTGCTTATAGCTAATTTAGCAATAGGATAGGAGTTTGTGTGTAGCAATAGATAAGCGGATCTACAGCAAAGGAATGGTATAAACAGTTTTACGAATTGATAGTTGAGGCTATTTAAACAGCTATAGGCTCTTCAATTGCAATTTTTAAGCTGTTCAGTAGTACCAAACGCATGCTGAGGATTAATTTGTGCCTAATCTACTGTTGGTTGGCACTTATCTTATAAAAAAAAAGCCCATGCGAACATGGGCCATCCTAAATTATGATTGTATTGTAAAGCTGCCGATTAATTATAGGTACTAGAGACGATTTCTAAAGGGAATTTAGCATTTCCTTTTTCTCCAATTAATAAGATATCTTGGTAAGTACCTTCTCTAAGATTAACATTTTCTTTTGTTGCCACTGTAGCTCCATTCTCATCCTTAGCGATAATGGTGAACGTACCAGCAGTCGCAGCAGTAAAGTTTTGAGAAACCTTCATGGTTTCATTGTTTTCTACTTGCTTATTTAGAAATTCATTGATATTCTGTTCAGCGATATATAAGTTGGCTTTTTCAACCCCGTTCGCTAAATGAAAAAAACGAAGTCCTGTTTTTGTGCCCAGGTTTTGTAATCCGACATTGATACCGCGAATTAAGCGTGGTTTGGTAGGAGTACCGTAAACAAAAGAAACATAATTGATGGTGTCAACAAAATTTAGATTGGTATCGATTAAAGTTTTGCTAGAGGTTCGCTCTAAAACTTTAAAATTTTTATTTCCCGCGATGGTATAAAAAACAGTCAGCCCTTTATAAGCGCCATTGGAACTGGCAATGTTGTTTCCACCTTCTTGGTAATAGACCCCTCCTTCAATAGGCAAGGCATTTCCAATGGATACAACAGAAACAGGTGTTGGGTCTGTATCGTCTTTAAGACAGCTTGTTAAGGATAATATTCCTGCAAAAAATAGGACTAATATGTTCGTGTTTTTCATCTTGATTGTTTTTTTTATTTCAGTATTCGTATTGAATTATTGGATCCAAGATGTGAATAATACGAGCATGTTTACAGGAATGCTACAAGGGTATTAAAATTTTAATAAATCTCTTTTGGGATTATGCAATTCTGCTTGAAGTTTTTGAATAAACGCATTCAATCCAAGCTGTGCTATGCTTGTGATTTCTTGCTCATAAATGGGTACTAATTGCATAATTTGAATATTTGAAGTCTTTCTACCCTCCAAAAGATATTGTTGCGCATTGGGAATTAAACAATTTATAACCACAAAAGCATTTAAATTTGATTCCGCTTCAATTTGCTGACCAAATTTTATAATCTCGCCCTCATTGAATTTACAGTCCCCGCGGAGCTGATTGACTAAATAGGCAGCAACTAAAGCCCATTGCAAATTGCTAGAGTTCATCTGTATACAAATTTCTTTCTTCTTTTCTGTAGACTGCAAGTCTAGGCTGGAAAGTCCAAAGGTAAATGCCGTAATATGAGGTTTCTGAGCATCTTTATACACTAAATTATAAACGAAGGGTAATTTTGGTTTTACCGATTTTTCCCTTAATATTTCTGGTTCTAGCTGCATTAGTTTGGAAATGGCATCCTTATAATGTTCTAATGGGGATTTAAAAAAATTGGGTTTACTAATTTTCATGTTTACTGCCTATTTTAGACGCAAAAATAGGGTTTTATGTAAAAACTTCAGTAAAAGGCTGTCATTTTGACTTAAAAACAACTATGGAATGTATCTTGTTATTTAATTTGTGAATTTAAAACTGCTAAAAATAAATATACATATGCAAGAAGAGAAAGGTACTATTTCAATTCATACCGAGAATATCTTTCCGGTTATTAAAAAATTTCTATACTCTGATAATGAAATCTTTTTACGTGAGCTTGTTTCGAATGCAGTGGATGCATCGCAAAAACTAAAAAGATTATCGTCATTAGGCCAATATTCTGGCGAAGTTGGAGATCTAACAATAGATGTAAAATTAGATGAGGCTGCAAAAACCATTACGATTTCCGATAATGGTATTGGTATGACTGCGGAAGAAATAAAGAAATATATCAATCAAATCGCTTTTTCAGGTGCTACTGAATTTATGGAAAAATTCAAAGAAGCAAATGATGCCAATGAAATCATTGGTCGATTTGGATTGGGATTTTATTCTGCATTCATGGTTGCTGATCAGGTGGAAATTGACACATTGTCTTATCAAGAAGGCGCAGAGCCTGCGCATTGGACCTGTGATGGTAGCACCTCCTACGAAATTGGATCTGGGGTACGCAGCACAAGAGGTACGGATGTCATTCTTCATATAAATGAAGATTCTTCCGAATTCCTTAGTCAATCTAAGATTCAAGACATCTTAAATAAATATGCGAAATTTTTACCTGTGGCTATTCGTTTTGGAACCAAGACAAACTCTGAACCTGATGGAGAGGACGAGGAAGGTAAACCAAAATATAAATCGGTAGAAATAGATAATATTATCAACAATACCAACCCTGCTTGGACTAAATCGCCATCTGAGCTTAGTGATCAGGATTATTTGGATTTCTATCATGAATTATATCCGTATTCTACGGACGAACCGCTGTTTTGGATTCATTTAAATGTTGACTATCCATTTAATTTGACGGGTATACTTTATTTTCCTAAGATTAAAAATGAATTAGAATTACAACGGAATAAAATTAAATTATATTCCCGTCAGGTTTTTATTACCGATGAGGTAAAGGATATTGTTCCAGAATTTCTAATGTTATTGCATGGAGTTATTGACTCTCCAGATATTCCATTGAATGTTTCTCGCTCGTTTTTGCAAGCAGATAGTAATGTGAAAAAAATCAACAATTACATTACTAAAAAAGTAGCGGATAAATTGCAAGAAATCTATAAATCTGATCGTAAAGGATTTGAGGAGAAATGGACAGATATCGGATTGTTCATTAAGTACGGTATGCTAAGCGATGAGAAGTTTGCTGAAAAAGCAAATGAATTTTGCCTTCTAAGAAATGTAGATGGAAATCATTTTACTATTAAAGAGTATTATGAGAAAGTAAAAGATTTGCAAGTTGATAAAAATGGACAAATTATCTACTTATACACGTCTGATAAAGCTCTTCAAGATGGTTTTATTGCCAGAGCTAAACAAAAAGAATACGATGTATTGGAACTAGATGGGCCATTAGATTCACACTTTACTGGCTATTTAGAACAAAAAGGCGGAGAGAAAGTTCAGTTAAAGCGTATAGATTCAGATGTTATTGATAAATTAATTCAAAAAGACGAGCAAATTGAATTACAATTAACGGCAGACGAAAGCAAAAAAGTTTCGGAAGTATTCGAAAAAGCAATTGCTAGAGCTGATATGAAAGTGGAAGTTGATGCCCTACATTCGGACGATCTACCTGTATCTGTAACGTTGGACGAATTTATGCGAAGAATGAAGGATATGGCTAAGAATGGTGGTGGTATGGGATTCTATGGTACTTTGCCAGATAATTATAAAGTTACCGTAAATGGCAATCACCCTTTGGTTAAAAAATTAATTGATGCGGATGAAGCTGAAGCAAATATCATTGCTAAGCAAGCATTTGATTTGGCATTATTATCTCGTGGATTATTAACGGGTGCTGAATTGACTGCATTTGTTAAGCGCAGTGTCGATATGATATAATAGCATCATCATGAAAAAATCTGAAAAGCCGCATTTTGCGGCTTTTTTGGTTTATTGCTAGGTTATTTTAGTGCGAAACCGCTGATTTATAGGATTTCCAAGTTTTATTGAATAATTATGGCTAAATTGTTTGATCTAATACTTACTAACCAAAAAAATTATTTCAGTTGACAATTATGAAAAACCTATTAATAGTATCTTTTCTGTTGATGTTTCATATTTCAATTTATGGGCAAAATAGCTCCTCCATTGAATTATTAATCCAAAAACCCTATTTACAAATACCAGTTAAAAACGGAGGGCAGATGCAGCGGGTCCATGTTATAGAAAATGGACATGTTTTACATTATTTCTCGGTAGAGATTGCTGATAACCAGACGGATTGGTTTGCCTATTTGGATGTTAAGAAATGGATTGGAAAGCGTTTAGTATTTAAGTTGATGGATACCGAGCGTCAATTAGATTTGACTTCTAAAATAAAACAGGTGGATGAAGATACCAACGCCCAACAATATACAGAAACTCAACGCGGGAAATTTCATTTCTCTCCTAAACGAGGTTGGAATAATGATCCTAACGGATTAATTTATTACAATGGGGAATACCATATGTTTTACCAGCATAATCCCTATGGTGTGCAATGGGGTAATATGCATTGGGGGCATGCGGTTTCTAAAGATTTAATTCATTGGAAAGATTTGCCAGAAGCCCTATATCCCGATTCATTAGGGACAATGTTTTCAGGATCTGCCATTACAGATCATTTAGGGAAAAGTGGGTTTGGAACCCCTAAAAATCCAGCTATGCTATTGTTTTATACAGCAGCAGAAAATACCTGGACTCAGGGTTTGGCTTATTCCCTAGATGGACGCCAATTTGAAAAATTAAAGGACCCTATCCTTAAAAAAGTGACTAATGGAAACCGAGATCCGAAAGTTATATGGCATGAAGCAAGTAAACATTGGGTAATGGTGCTGTATGTAGAAGAAGAAGGGGAACAACATAGCATGTTTTTTTACCGTTCTAAGGATTTAAAACAATGGGAATTTACGAGTAAATTCTTGGGTGGGAAAAAAAACGATCGGTATATGTATGAATGCCCCGAATTTTTCGAGTTAGCGGTAGATGATAATGCCAATGAGAAAAAATGGGTTTTAACGGGAGGAAACAGTCAATATGCTATAGGAAGCTTTGATGGTAAAACCTTTATTGCTGATGAGGAACGAATTTTCAGTCAAATGGGAAGAGATTATTATGCCGCACAAACTTTTAACCATGATCCAAAGGGTAGAAGAATTGAAATTGGTTGGTGGAGAACGCATACTGGAGGTGGGGGAAGTAAGTTTAACCAATCGATGAGTATACCAATGGAATTGAAGTTGCGTAATACGCCAAGGGGGGCTCGCTTAGTGCGTATTCCAGTTACTGAACTGGAAGGTCTTCGATCTAATGGTCAGCATTTGAAATCTATTGCCTTATCCAAATCCAGTCAAAATCCATTGGCAGCCTTGCAGTCAGAAACAGCGGAAATCCGATTTCAACTGGATACAAAAAACACCGAAATCTTATACTTAAATATTCGTGGATTGTCTATTCAATACCATGTAAAGGAACAGGAAATTGTGTTGGAAAATATGCGAATTCATTTACCCGTGAAGGATAATAAACAAGATTTTATCATATATGTAGATCGGACTGGGATTGAATTGTTTTCCAATCAGGGAGAGGTTTTTATACCTTATAATTATAATTTTGAGCCAACTAATACCCAGTACAAAATTCATGTTGCTGGACAAGCCGTTTTAAACTCATTGTCTTTTTATGAATTGAATAGCATTTGGAAATAATTGCTACAGATCCGGAAACAAAAAAGGGATGCACATGTGCATCCCTTTTTTGTGGATAGGTGAGTAGGTTATTTCACCAAACTTTTATCATATAATTTTTTATGAAGATCATTTAATTCATTTGCTGGAATTTTAATCACCTTTCTATCGTATGTCATTAAACCATTAGTTTCAACTTCGACATCCGTTGTTTGGGTGTAAACGCCTGCAGATAGACCAAGAGGAATTAAACGGCTTAAGTCGTTTACAACTTCGGAATATCTTTTCTTTAATTCTTCTACATTTTTAAAGGATTGGTAACCCCAGTTGTCTTTTTGTTGCCATGTATGACCTGCAACTGGTAAACCTAAACCACCAAACTCACCCAGTGCCAATACGTATTTGTCTCCAAAAATATCAGGACTAGGCATATTCGCATCGGGATAGTTGTGAATATCTAACATATGACCTGGAGCCATAAAATTACCACCACTAGCACCATTTACTAAACGAGAAGGGTCATTTTTGATTGTCCAATCTACAATTTCTTTACTTTTGAATTGTCCCCAAGCTTCATTGAAAGGTACCCAAATAACTATACTAGGGTAGTTATGCAATTGAGCCATGATGGCTTTCCATTCTTTTCTAAAAATGGCCTCTGATTCTGGAGTACGATCTTTATCTAATTTACCTGGACCAATTTTACCTGGTTGCATATCCCATCTGTTACCACCTAAATCACCACTTGGCATATCTTGCCATACCAACACACCTAAGCTATCACAGTGTCTGTACCAACGTGCAGGTTCTACTTTGATATGCTTTCTAATCATGTTGAAACCCATTTCTTTGGTTTTTACCACATCAAATTTTAATGCTTCATCTGAAGGAGCGGTATGTAAACCATCTGGCCACCAACCTTGATCCAATGGACCGTAATGGAATACAAATTCATCGTTTAGGTACATTCTATAAATGCCCTGACCATCTTTTTTCATGCTGATTTTACGCATAGCAAAATAACTTTTTGCTTGGTCAATTACCTTTCCTTTGCGTAGGACTTTGACTTGTAAATCATATAGATTAGGGCTGTTTGGACTCCATAATTTTGCATTTTGAATGGCTAAATTAACATCAGAACCAACGGCTGTTTTTGTTTCAGCAACTTTATTTCCTTTGTCATACGCTTCAATAAGTATTTCATCGCCTGCTTGAGCACCTTCTACTTGAGCGCTGAAGTTTAACGTGGAATTATCAACATTTGGAGTTTGCTTGGTGGTTACAATATATGTTTCAGGAACACTTTCTAACCAAACGGTTTGCCAAATACCTGATACAGGGGTATACCAAATGCCGTGAGGATTATTGATTTGTTTACCACGGGGTTGAGGACCATCACTGGTAGGATCCCAAACACGTAATGCAATTTCTTGTTTATTACCTTTTTTAAGTGCTTTACTGATGTCAAAACTGAAGGAATCAAAGCCTCCTTCATGTGAGCCTACCAATTGACCATTGACATAAACGTCACATTGCCAATCTACTGCGCCAAAATGAAGCAAAATTTTTCCTTTACTGATTTTTTTATCGAGTACAATTTGAGTATTGTACCAAAGAGCATCATCTTTTGTTAGGCTTTTTCCAACTCCAGATAATGCAGATTCTACTGCAAATGGAACCAGGATATCGCCATCCCAGGAAGTAGGTAAATCTTTTTGGTCTTTGGTGGTGATTTTGTATTTCCAAAGCCCATTTAGATTTTGCCAATTATTTTTTCTTTCTAGAATTGGTCTTGGATATTCACGATGTGCATTTTGTGGTGTTACTTGCTCTGCCCAAGGGGTAAGAATTTTGTCACCGGCAGGTTTCCAGGTCTGGGCATTTCCAGCTGAAAAAGAGGCTGCTATTAAGCAAGCGATGGCAATAGATTTCTTCATGATTATTTAACTAAGTTTAAATTGTTGAATTGTGATTTTGTTTATATAAAATTAGGTTGGTTCTAATATACAGTATAAATTTGTAATTTTTATACATTTAGGATGGCAATAGCAAGCATTTATTGGCTTAGTTGACGTAATGAATTTATACATAATACTAGAAAATAGGGATTTAGTGGGATTCAATGGATTATTTGTATCAATAATGTTAAAATCGATTTAGCAAATATTTTTTCTCTTCATTAATGATTTTAAATTGCCTATGGCTTAAATCCTATCATTATAACTTATTTGCCACTGTTAGAACGAAACGTTGCTTGTCATGCGGAATGTGTAAAACAGGCCATTTAGGGTAGGAGTGATCACATATTTTTGTTTTATGCATGGATGTTATGTACGATGAAGTCATAAGTGCTAGGTTGTTCTAGGCTATTTCAGGGGTAGCAACTACTGAAATTAAATTTATTTGACTGATAATCAATGGTATATATAGTAATTAATACAAAGTCTATTGATTTAGTAGATTTAATTAATAAAAGTTTTTACATTTGTGATGTTCAATGTAAAATATTAAAAATTAGTTCATGAAAAATCAATTTTTCAATCTTTATTACAAAATCAAAATCCAATTCGAATGTATGCAATTGGATGAGCGAATGTGACTCAAGATCTTTCATCCCCCCAAGATAGGATTATGGGGATCTATGGATTCCCATTAATCCTTATATAGCCGATAAGGCGAAATAAAAAAATATAGCAATCAATTTAATTTAAATTACATGAAAATTAACGGATTAATTCAGTTATACGGAATAACTATTGCCTTAACTTTTCTGCTTGTTTCCCAAGTTCAAGCACAGGAAGAACCTAAGGCTATAATCAATGCAACATTAAGTGGAGTAGTACTAGACTCCATCACTCAAGAACCTTTGGATGGAGTAACCTTACAACTGGAAGGGGTGACGCATCAAGTAAAAACGGATAAGGCAGGAGCTTTTCATTTTGTGACTGGTCAAAAACTACCATTTAATCTGGTTGTTAGTCGACTTGGTTATAAAACAAAGCAAATAACCATCGGAAGTTCCCCAGCAAAGATCCTGCTTTCCCCAAAATCAGAACTTATCGATCAAATTTTAGTGACTTCACGTCGACGAAAAGAACAATTGCAGGATGTTCCTATACCAATTACAAGTATCAATGCGACAACTATGGAAGATGCTGGAGCATTTACTGTAAATAAAATAAAAGAAATGTTGCCTACTGTGCAATTGTATTCCTCAAATGCACGTAATACAACTTTAAATATCCGGGGATTAGGATCAACTTATGGCCTCACAAATGATGGTATTGATCCTGGGGTCGGTTTTTACTTAGACGGTGTTTACATTGCTAGGCCTGCCGCTACTTGGTTGGATTTTATTGATATCGAGCAGGTTGAAGTGTTGAGAGGTCCTCAAGGAACCTTATTTGGGATGAATACCACATCTGGGGCATTTAACATAACTTCTAAAGTGCCAACATTTAGACCTGAAGCTAATTTTGAAGTGTCATATGGTAATTTAGGTTTTGTACAAGGAAAAGCTTCCATTGCAGGTCCAATTAGCGATAAATTTGCGGCTAGGGTTTCATTTTCAGGGACACAACGTAATGGTAACTTAACCAATGTATTTAGCAATAGATCGATTAATAATACCAATAATTTAGGTTTTCGAGGGCAGTTATTGTATACCGCAAATGATCGAGTTAAAATCATTTTGGCAGGTGATAAGAGCATTCAACGACCGGATGGTTACGGATGGGGGATTGCCGGTGTGGTAAAAACTCAACGTGCAGAATATCGACAATTTGACAATATTATTAAAGATTTAGGTTATGAGATTCCATACGCCAATGCATTTGAGCGTAAAGTTGATTTAAATACACAGTCTAAAGCGGATAATGAATTGGGTGGTATATCTTTAAATGCTGACATCAAAATTGGAAATGGAACCTTAACGTCTACTACTGCTTGGCGGTATTGGAAATGGGTGCCATTGAATGATCGAGATTATATTGGATTGCCTGTATTTACGATATCTGCAGGAAATTCCGTGCATGATCAATATTCTCAAGAATTCAGGTATACGGGTCAAATTGGGGAACGGATTACTGCTGTGGCAGGAATCATAGGTTTGTATCAGGATTTGAGGACAGATCCTGTACATACAGAGGAAGCAGGGTCTTCTTTGTGGAGGTTTGCTCAAAATTCTACAAGTAATTTATGGACTACTCCAGGGTTATTTGATAATTATGGCATAAAAACAAAATACGGTATTAAAACAACCAGCCTCGCGGCCTATACTCAATTTGACTGGTCTATCACCGATAAACTTCATGTACTACCTGGATTGCGCTATAATTACGATAAGAAGGAAGCCAATTATGCAAGAACAAGGTATGGTGGTTTAGAAACCAATGATCCTGCATTAATAGCTTTAAAAAATTCAGTTTACACGGATCAAGCATTTGATACAGATGCATCAGCTGGAAATTTTTCTGGACAACTATCGCTACAGTATAAAGTAAATCGGAATTTTAATGCATTTGCTACCTATGCATTAAGCTATAAGCCGGTAGGGATAAATGTTGGTGGTTTACCGACTGCCGATGGTAAAGTGTTGTTGGAATTGGCGAGAGTTAAACCAGAATCTGTCAATCATAAGGAAATTGGTGTAAAATCAAGTCCTATTAAAAACAGTATTTTAAATTTAACAGTTTATCAAACGGACATTAAAGATTATCAAACACTGGTTCAAACCCCAGAGCCAGGGGTAAATCGTGGCTACCTTGCCAATGCGGAGCAAGTTCGTGTTAAAGGTGTTGAATTGGACGCAAGTTATCGACACCAACAATTTTTAAGATTGAATGCTGCGTTAGCGTATACAGATGGGCGATATGTGAAATTTGAAAATGCCCCTGTTCCATTGGAAGAAGTTGGAGGGCCTCAGGCATTTAAAGATATTTCAGGTGGACGCTTACCAGGTATAAGTAAATGGTCAGGAAGTTTAGGGTTAGATTTATATACTCAGGGTAAATTGTTAGGGTTATTAGGTGAATACTTCTTAGGTACCGATGTTTTCTATCGGTCTGAATTTTCATCGAGTCCTTCGCCATCTCAATACCTCAATATAGATGGGTATGCTTTATTGAATGCTCGGGTAGGATTCAAAGCGGATAATGGGCTGTCGATTTTAGTTTGGAGTAGAAATTTAACAGATAAAAATTATTATGAACAACTATTGGCTGCTCCTGGAAGTTATGGGCAGTATGCTGGTGTAATTGGCGACCCTAGAACCTATGGGATTACTTTAAGGTATAATTTAAAATAATTAAACGGTTTATTCATTAAGTAAGAAGAGGTTGCATTTAAATGCAACCACTTTGTTTTATATAGGATAGGCTTAAGGAGCTAAGCGTTTCGAAAGTTATTTGAAAAAGCTTCTGTTCTTTTGTAAATTTACCTATGATTTATTCCATGTTGAGCTTTCTGGGAAACGTATTTAAGGTGTTTTGTGTGTACGTTTTTGTACTTTTTTCTATTCCTGCATTTGGACAACAACAGGAGGTTAAGACCATAAAATCAGGCTTATCAATTTTATTGATTTCTGATTTAAATGATAGTTACGGTACGATAGGATACAACGAGGATGTGAAAGATGTGCTGTCTAAAATAAAAGACATTCAACCAGACATAGTTCTATGTGCTGGGGATATGGTGGCCGGTCAAAAAGCATCTTTAAGTTTGGATCATCTACAACAAATGTGGAGTAGTTTTAACGAGACGGTGTTGAGTCCTATACAAAAATTGCAAATTCCATTTGCCTTTACTATGGGAAATCATGATGCTTCCCCCAGTTTTTTGTTGGATAGGCAAGCATCTAAAGAATTTTGGATGCACCAAAAAGATCAATTGAATATATCCTATGTGGACTCCGCTCATTATCCATTTTATTTTTCTTTTATTCAAAATAAAATATTTTTTATCAGCTGGGACGCATCTTCCTCGAAAGTACCAGAGGAGGTGAAGGCTTGGATGAGCAAGCAATTGAAGTCTAAAGTTGCAAGAAAAGCTAAGGGAAGAATAGTTTTTGGGCATTTACCTTTATTTGCCATAGTTGAAGCAAAGAACAAACCAGGGGAAGTGGTAGATGGCGCTGATGGGATGCTTAAAATTTTTAATGAGTTTAAGGTAGATATGTATGTTTCCGGACATCAGCATGCATATTTTCCTGCATATAAAGAAAACGTAGTTTTGATGAACAGTGGTTGTTTGGGTTCTGGAGCACGTAAATTTATTGGAAGTACCTTGGAGCCTCAAAAAGCGTATGCGTTGATTCATATTCCTGCTGGCACAAAAGTTCGCGATGCCGATATACAAGGTTTTAAGCCGATAAGTCATGAAATGATTTCCATATCTCAATTGCCAGATTCTATTGTTGGCTTTAATGGAGTAGTAAGAAGAATAGATGATTCCAAAATCATTAACGAATAAATTATCAAGATGTTTTAATGGTGCAATGCCACAGGATTCTTAAAGCCAATTATGGCATTGCAGTCTCTTGCAAAATTAAGTTTCATGAATAATAATAACTTTTTAAGTTAAGCTATGTTATTTTATTGTTAATTAAATTCTATAACCTGTAGCTTGAATTGTTCTTAGTAAATAAATGTGTCTGAAATATTGGTAAAATACACCCATGTATATTAAATTATTAAATTAATAAAATAAAATCTATTTTTTGGCAAAGAATTTGTATTTATTATGTTGTAAATAATTTATTAAAATACCTAATGAGATAAAATATAACTTTTAGTATATTGAATTAATAATTATTTATATATTTGTTTAATGATTATTGGTTGCTTATGTTAATTTTAATAAGTACAAATTTTATTTGAAGGTTAACCAAAACAATTTTTATAAACTAAATAAACTATAATTAGTTAAACATCTACTTAAATTTTAAAGCTTCTCAATGGTTGGTCGTTAACCAGAATAAGATTTAAAATTATTATCAATCGAATCCGCAGTTGCTTAAAAAGCAATAGTATATGAAAAACATTGTTGACTAATATTTTGCTGTTCCACAAGTTTTTTTTGAGTTAATACGTGTATTGTAAATGGTTTAAAAGGCATTAGTGTGGTCGTTTGCTAGCTAATGTCTTGATTTTTAGCCAAGAAGTTATGATAAATGATATGACCATATTCGCCAAAAAGGAATCAAATATGTTGCTGATCCAACATTTGGAAAAGTATTTCCATTATTGGAAGTGGTTTTTGATGTCTATAACTATTGCGCTATTGGTTGGCTTTGTTTATTTAAGGTACGCTCAGCAGATATATGCTATTTATGCAAAAATATTACTGCAAGATGAAAAAAGAGCAAATGGTGAAATGGCAGGATTGGCAGAGTTAGCAAATTTAGCGGGCAGATCTTCATCCTCTGCAGCCTATGTGAATGATCAAATGCAAGTTTTGCAATCAAGAAGAATTATGCGCAAAGTGGTCGAAGCGAATAAATTCACTATCACCTATCATTCCAAAGGGTTAATACGAATGAAAGAACTGTTAGAAAAAGATAGTCCATTAAAACTTATTTTATTAAACCCAAATAGCAGCAAATTAGATTCAATAAGTAATCAGATGATTATTTCTCATGGGCCATCTGGTTATAGTTATACGGATAAAATAAGTAAACACATCTCCTTTCGTTTAGGGGAGAAATTTAATTCTCCATTGGGAGAAATTATGATTTTACCGCAAAGTAATCAATTATTAACAAACGATCTTATCATACAATATATCCCTAGAGAGGTTACGGTCGACATATTAAGAAGTTATATAAGTATTCAACCAAATCAGGAAGTTCAATCTTTTGTGGTTGATTTTGCGATGAGACATCCGAACAAGGAGAAAGGTAAACTCCTGTTAAATTCTCTGATTGAACAGTATAATTTAGATGCTATAGAGGATAAGATAAGTGTGTTTAAGGCGACTAATAAATTCATAGATAGCCGATTGGATATCATTGCGCAAAATTTGCAGACTGCCGATTCCAAAATGGAAAAGTTTAAGCAACAGCAGGGAGTCTTAGATGTAAAATTGGAAGCTAATGAATATAATGTAGCGGTATCCATCAATGAAAAGAAAGCGATTGAACATGAACTGCAATTGCAATTATTGGATATGATGGAAAGTGAGTTGAATGTAGGGGGAGGTTTGTTGCCAACGAACTTGGGCTTATCTGATTTGGGTGTTCAAAAGCAAATTGAAACCTATAATAATTTGTATTTGGAACGGTTAGATTTATTGAAATCAGCGCAGGAAGAAAGCGGCGTAGTTAAAGGGATTGACGTTACATTGGCCGAATTAAAGAGCAATCTGCATAAATCTATTAAAAATCAGAAAGAAGGGGTATTGGCAAGTTCGATGGTTTATAGAAATCAGGTTTCTCGTTTCAAAAATAAGTTTAATTCCCTTCCCTATAATGAAAGGCAATTCAATAATATTCATAGGGAGCAAAAAATTGTGGAATCGATTTATATGTTTCTTTTAGAAAAATTAGAAGAAAATGAGATTAATTTATCGGCCACACCTGCTAATATAAAAATTATTGATGAGGCGTATGCCACTTGGCGCCCCATAGCTCCAAGAAGAATGTATGTTTATGGATTTTCATTGCTTATTGGATTTTTAGTGCCATTTGTATGTTTATATGGCAAATTTTATTTCGATATCAAGGTTAAAAATCGTGATGATATTGAGCGAATGTTTTCTGTGCCGATTCTTGGAGAAGTTCCAAGATCAAGCCATGTCATTCATGAGGCGAATGATCGATCTTCTTTAGCAGAATCTATCCGGATATTAAGAACGAACATTAGTTATATGGTCGGAAGAAAAAACCATGGCGCTGAAGTCATTTTTGTTACTTCAACCATAGCGGGTGAAGGGAAATCATTTGTTTCTACTAATCTAGCAAAGGTTTATGCTATGTCTGGGAAAAAGGTTTTGTTGATAGGGGCTGATATTCGTTCACCAAAAATCTTAAGTTATTTGGGTGTTTCCCATTTTAGACATATTCATCCAGGAATAACTGAATATTTGGTAGACAAACACTTGAGTGTGCGTGAGATTATTATCAAAAATCCTGGGCATTTTAATTTTGACTTAATATATTCTGGTAAAGTAGCGCCCAACCCATCTGAGTTATTAATTAATGGACATTTTGAAGATATTATTGCGTATGGCAAGGAGCATTACGATTATATTATTGTCGATACAGCCCCTGTAGGATTGGTGGTTGATACTCAGTTGATTAGTAAATATGCGGATATCACCGTGTATGTTGTACGTACAAATTTCTTAGACAAGCGATTGCTAACTGTACCAAAGGAAATGTTTGAAAAGAATAAGCTCCATAATATGGCTGTGTTACTGAATGATGTGGATTTTAATCTAGGATACGGCTATGGCTATGGCTACGGTTATGGCTATGGGGATCAAGAAGTGAAAATCAATTCCAAGAATGTGGTCTTAAAAGCTGTTAAAGGTGTTTTGAAAAAGCATAAGATAACGCATCAATAAAGCTTTTGAGGCATAGATATCGGTGTTTCTGTTGTTTGCATTCGTTTAATTTAAACAACAATAAAATAATTACTATAAAACAATTAACTAAATAGGATATAAAAATGAAAAAGAATCAAAAAAAGAGTTATGTACAGCCAACTATGGAGGTAGTGCATATTGAATTAGAACAAGGTATTGCAGCTGGTTCAGCGGAGGCTGTAGGTTCCCCATCTGTTAATGATTGGAACGGTGGTACGGGTGCTAGCGATGATAATGATTTATAGAATTGCTAATTCATACTAATAAAATGATGAAAATGAAACAGACTCATACGCATACCTCTAAAAATACATGGGTAATTATTTTAATCGCTGTATTTGGACTGAATAGCTGTGCTAAAAAAGAAGCTATGGAGGTTAAAAAAGTTGAAAAAACGAAAGTTACATTTAACGTAACAGGAATTGATGAAAGTATCAGTGAAGGAGCTAAAGAAAAGAAAGCAGCTGCTAATTTTGGCCATTCTGATGGAGGGAATAAGGCTGAAGTCATATCTTACAATGGATTTGATGCACAGGTAATTACGGATCATGATTTAAAGGTCCATTCTAGAAAAATAATGGTAAAAAGTAAAGCAGGATCTAATAGTGGTTCCAACGCTTTACGTGCAGCAGCCATGACACCTGGAAATACCTATAATCTCTACTTATATAAAGAGGATGGAACTTATGTAGACACGTATAATTTTTCGGTAGGTGGTGCTTCGGCCATTGAAGTTGAAAAAGGAGAAAGCTATACTTGGTATGCTGTATCCTATAATGATCAATCCACCGATATTGTCGATGTAGACCAAGGAAATCCTACGGTCAAAGAACTTGCATTACCTGGAAATAAAGATATTTTATATGCGACTGATGTTTTTGAAGTGCCTACAAGTGCAGGGGAGGTATCTGTCCCAGTGAGTATCGTATTTAATCATAAAGTTGCAAGAATAGGTATTGAAATCAATACGATGGGTATGTTTGCCAATATGACGTCTGCTACAGTAGAAGTTGCAGGTTTAGTCTTAAAAACTGGATCGTTAAATTTAGAGACTGGTAATTGGGGAACAACCCTAACGAATGTTACGCCGACTATTGCTTATTCGGATTTTGTAGATGTAGATCCATTATATCAAGATGCTAAAATTGCCTATGTATATACAGCAGGTACCACTGCTACAGGAAACTTTACAGTTACTTTAAGAGGCTTAGATTTGACATTGGATGATGGCAATCCGCGATCGTTTAATACCCTTTTAACAGCGACTCCATCTGTATTTACTTATAATATTACACCACAAATTGGGAATACCCATCGGGCATTGGCTAATTTAATTGAATCGCCTTTAACATTAGAAGGTGTTAGATGGGCTAGACAGAATGTGTATTACTATGGAGGTACCCATGTACCTTATAGATTCCATCATACCTATGCCCATAGTAATAATGTTAATTCTTATTTTTCTTTTAAAGGTACAGTTCCTCAAACCTATGGAGTTAATGGAGATCCCTGTGCATCAGTTTATCCAAATGGAATTTGGAGGCAAGCAAGTTATGCTGATTTTATTACCTTAACTGGTGTTGCACCTTTTTATTTAAATGCCAAATCTTTAACGGCCGGTACCCAAAGTGGTTTAGGATATTTTGAGTATCAAGAGACTACAGGAACTGCAAGTCCATATCCAAGTAAAAATTTACGATTTAATAAAAATGGATTCGGTATTAATCTTGGAGTGGTAGGAGGATTGGTGTCATTGGATTTTGGTAGTACTTATGGTAGTTCTGTTGATTTATGGACCTCTACAAGTGGAGCTAATATTTTAGGATTAATAGGATTTGGAGCCTATAACTATAAGGGTACTTCAGTGGGTTCAGTTCATACAGATATTATGAATGCTACATTGTTAAATGTGTCAGTTATAGGTGTCGACGTTGTTGAAACTCCATTCCGGAATGTTCGCTGTGTAAGAAATTAAGCTATCCATAGTATATTAAGTTTAGCATAGGCGGTAGTATCATTCTATCGCTTATGTTATTAAAAAAATCAATTATGAGATTAAAAGAGAATTTAAGTATTAGATATATTGGCAATGAATTTATGCTAATAGCATCAGATCAGCAAATGGTCAATATGACTAAAGTTTGTACCTTAAGTGAGTCTGCGGCTATGATATGGGAAGAATTTTCAGCGGTTGATTTTAATGAAGCAGACGTTGTATTATTTCTTCAGGATAATTATGTAATATCCAATGAATTAGTCCATGAAGATGTAAAACATCTATTAAACCAATTTAGAAAAGAAGGTTTATTGCAAAATTGATGTGATGGAGTTAATGTGGAATAAGAAGACAACAAAAGTATTTTTAGATGCTTTAGTAGCTGGATTATGGAATAAAGAGCCCAATCATCCATTGTATGATGGATTAACGAAAAATGAGTGGTTTGAAATCTATCAATTAGCTTTTCATCAAACAGTTGAGGCCATCGTTGGAAATGTAATACAAGGCTTGCCTGCAGCATTATTGCCTCCCAAGGAAATATTGTATCCATGGATTGTTCGAGTTCAGCAAAATGTCGACACAAATCATCATATGAACAATACCCTGAATCATTTAGTCGCAAAATTTAGATCCTTTGAGATTGAACCTATATTGCAAAAGGGCCAAGGTATTGCTTATTATTATGAACAACCCTTATTGCGATCGGTAGGTGATATAGATTTTTGTTTTGAAACGAAGTTGAATTATCATATTGCAAACCGAATCATTGAAAATACCGTTCCGGGCTTTAAATTAACAGCAGGGTATAGCAGTAACTATGAATTCGAGAATTTTAAAGTTGAACATCATCAAAAACTTATTCAATTAAGAAATCCTCTAATCTATCCATTATTTAAAAGAATTGTCCAGGATGTATCACCAAGTTATATTCAAATATTGATAAATGGAAAAAGTGTAACCATTCCTGCTCCAATAATAAATTCTTTGATGATCAATGTTCATATTCTCAGTCATCAAGTGGGCTATGGAGTTGGCATTAAACAATTCTGTGATGCAGCTAGGTTGTATCACTGTTTAAATTCCGAATTGGATGCTGATTATTTAAAATACTTTTATAAAAAAATTGCTGCACTAAAATGGATAGAGTTGATTCATCAAGTTCTTGTGGAAATGTTAGGTTTAGAGGAATCTAAATTACCTTTTAAGATTGTGAAAAGTCGCAATACGGAATGGATGAAGGAAGACATCCTCAAAGGAGGGAATTTCTCATTCTACAATCCTAAATACCCGGATATAAAAGTTTACCAAGGACGTGTTAATCGAGTAGAACGTTTATTTTCAAGTTTTTTAAAATACCTTCCTATCGCCCCGTTGGAAACCATTTCATTTCCGATTATGCATGTGATTTCAAAAGTTCATCGATGAAATGGAATTGAAAAATCAATTTTCATGGATTAACCCTTCAAACTTTTCCTATCTCTTGTTCCGATTTTGAGTAATTACTTCTCAATGGTTTAGTTCCTGTTCTTGCAGCATTTAGATCTGGCTTATTTGAAAGCCCAATGCAACGCTAGTTGATTGCTAGCGTAAAATTAAGGGAAAGTTTAGTTTGGTTAGTTGATGCAAGAGCAGCTGCTTTGACTTGCGATACTGCTGATAAGGGGATTGCAAATATCTAAATGATAGGGGCTCATAAAATTATCATAATTAATATAAGCGATTCTACCTATGAGTAGTGGAACACCAAAAATATTTAGAAATGACTTATCCTTTTTAAGGGCTATCGCAATTATTACGGTTGTTTTATTTCATTTTGATGTAGCAGGATTTAAGCATGGATATGTAGGAGTAGATCTATTTTTTCTACTTTCCGGTTTTCTGATGACCGATACGTTATCCAAGCAAAAACCATTCGATGTTCAACACATAGTTTTGTTTTATTGGAAAAGGTTCAGACGAATAATTCCTGCTTTCAGTGTTTTCATTTTGATTTCTTGGTGTATTGTTTGGCTATTGTTAGGAGTTAAATTGTATGATTTTAGTAAAAACGCATTGCTTAGTCAAGCCTTTCTTTCTAATTTCTATTATTATAAATCCATCGAATATTTCAGTCCTTCATCTGACCTAAATTTCTTAACCCATACCTGGTCCTTAGCTATCGAATGGCAATTTTATATGCTATTTCCGATTCTTTTATACCTTCAAGAACGATTACTTCCCAAAAAATCTATAGCCAATGCTATTGTTTTAATCCTGTTAATTATTAGCATGCTACTCTTGTTTCTGCACTATTCCAAATTTAACCAATCGTATTCCTTTTATATGCCATTTTGTAGATTTTGGGAATTTTTATTAGGGGCGTTCATATATCAGCAAAGAGATTTTATCACGCGTAGATTTCCTACAAAGAACCTTTCTACAATTGCTGTATGTTCCATAATAGGGTTAGTACTTGTTTTTCCTATATCCAATTTTATGCTTCAAACGGAATGGTCACCATGGCTAATTATCATCGTTCTAGGTCTTTCTTCCATATGTATACTCGTTCATCAGGAGTTTAGTTTTTACGCCTATAAGCCAATCCTTACACTTGCTAATATTTCTTATTCTTGGTATTTATGGCATTGGTTTATCCTGGTACTCTCCACTTATTTTGTGCCAAATCCAAGTTATTTGTACCAGTTTGCCATCTTACTGTTGACTATAGGAATAGCCTATCTTTCTTATACTTTTGTTGAATTTCATCCTTTTCTAAAGAAAAAGAAAAGTTTAGTAGCATTATTCCTGTCTACCTTAATATGCTGCGGTTTAAGCTCTAGGGAAAGGTTTGTTAAATGGATTATTGGTAAAGAGAGAGGGACCATTTTTCATTTTTTTTATGCATATCCACGTTATGAAATGCCTTTTATAAAACAATTCGGAAAAAATCACCTGTTGTCGAAAAATCATTTTTCCAGTTTTGATATTCATTCGTTAAAAGACTTTAGTGAAGACCAAGCAAATTATCTGTTAATTGGTGATTGCCATGCGGGTATGTTCTATTATACACTAAAGCAATTGGCAGATGAACATCAGGTGAATCTAATTCAAGCGACTGCTGACGAAGTATTTCCAACAGGAAACGTCCAAACCCTATATCCGGGATCTAAAAGTTTGATGGATTTTATTTTTGATGAATACCTACCCAAATTTCATCATCAAATAGATAAAGTTATTTTGGTTGCTAATTATTCTGGGTATACAAAAAGTGAATTGAAGAAGTTCATTACCCGTAATGAGTCGTATTTCAAAAAGTATAATTTACCTTATGTTTATATAGGCCAGACTGAAAAATATAAAATTGAGTTCCCTGTTTTAGTTTCAATGGTAAATGAATATCAATTAAATTATCATGATTTTAATTTGTTTAATAAGGATAAAGTTGATCAATTTTTATTAAAAGAGTTGGGATCCAATAAATATATCCGATTAAAGAGCTTAAATCATTTAACAGCCAATGGGATGTCTCATCACTATATGTATGATGCTGTGCATTACAGTACGATAGGAACAAGTTATTATAAAAATCTGCTTCTGAATTCCTTATTTCGAGAATAAAACAGGATTAAATTTTGCGCTTTTATCAATGGGAAATTTCAAAACAAATTTACTTCCTGAATTTTGTAAACTATAAACTGTTATACTACCTTGGTTGGCTTTAACTAATTTCTGTACCAAAACCAAACCTAATCCAGTACCACGTTCGCCTAATGTACCGAAAGATGGAACCTGAATTCTTTTAAATATACGCTTTAATAATTCATTGGGCATTCCTATTCCATTATCTGAAATGTTAAGAATAGCTTGATTATGGTCTTGTTCCGCTTGTATTTTAACAATTCCATCGGGTTTGCTAAATTTTAACGCATTATCTAATAAATTTCTAATGATAATGGTTATTTGAATAGGATCCACGTACAAGATTAAGTGGTCAGGAATAGAATAGTCAATTTTTATTTTTTTTTCAGCATACCGATCTTCCATAGAAATCAATACCTCATCGACCAATTTTTTCATACTGGTAGATTCCGGTTGAGCGAGCAATCCTTCCATATTCTGCCTACTCCAATTTAAAAGATTATCTAAATTGTCTTTAAGACTATTGAGTTGTTTATTGACTAATTTTAAGGAAGCATCTTTATCTTGATCAGAAATCTCCTCATTAATTACCATATTCATCATGGAACTGGAGGATTTTAATGGAGAATGAATATCATGCGCAATTACTGCAAAAAGATGTTTCAAATCATTATTTAAATATTTGAATCTATTATTTTGTTTTTCAATTTCTCGTTGATATTGCCGCTGAATACTTTGTAAGTATAAGATTAAGCCTATCAGCCCTAAAATCCCCAATGTGGAATTAATTAATAACCTTTCCGGATTCAAAGATTCAAAAAAGCTGATTTTAATACTGAAAAATTTGGGAATAAGTATCGCTAATGAAACGGAAATAGATATTAAGATGACTATCCATCTTTCAGAAAACATCATTAAACTTATTGTTAATAAGCAAAATAAATAATACTCCGTAGAATTTGGAGATCCAAAATTTACGATAGCTAATATTAAGAATAAGGCTAAGAGAAGCGTATATTTTGCAGCATGATGTTTCATTTTAGAATTAAACCAAAAAACTATTAAAAATAAGCCTAAGCTTATGAAGTTTATTAAGGCTATTTGGGGATAATTCAGTCGATTGAATATACCGTAAATACCAATACTCAATATACAGGCAAGCGTAATGCTATTGGTTAATTGTATTTCTTTTTTCTCCAAGAATGTTACATCCTGCGTAATGCCTAAATTTCTAATTTTTAAGTAGTATTTTTTTAGGATATATGCTATTTTAAAAAAAACATTCATGGTATATCTAGCTTGTAAAATGTTGTTAGCATCTATTAAACAACTTTACTTTAATAATTTATTATATAAATCTTTTAGGTGATTAACTGCAAATTTAGTGTTTTGGAGTGTTGTTGCTTATATGTTTTTCAAATTAATGGCATTGTAAGATAAAAGTGACTTTTACAATGCAGTAAATCGTTGTGTTTTTTCAAAAACTGCCTAAAAGACTTAATTGATAAAGTTTTGTGCGTCCTTTTCATGTTAAAAATTAGAAATGCCATACGATCTTTAATTTTAGGAAAGCCAAACATGAGAAAGCTTCTTCCTTATGCTGTACTATTCGAATTCTTGCAAAAATGATAAATCGGATAACAAAGAAATGACTTGTAAGGTAGCATACTTATATGCTAGTAAAAGTAATTAATATTTTAGTTGTTTGAACAAATTATGGATTAATTAATTTGCTAATGAAAGTTGGAATTTTTTTATCCCATATTTTGGAATAACAATGGACTATTACAAAGTAAAAAATACTTGAAAACAATACACCAAGAAGAGATCCAAACCAAACATCCTCCCAATAGTGTTGACCGAGATAAATTCGTGAATATGCAGTTAGACAGGCTATTAATGTGCAGTAATAGCCTATTTTTTTATTTTCGCAAAAGAGGGAGAGACAAGTTGCAAATGCAAAAGCGGAAGTGGTATGTCCAGAAGGAAAAGCTTTATAATATGCGGTAGATAACCAGGGGACGGTATGAAAATCGGGTTTATCAATAAGTGAAAATGCAGGTCTTGGATTGCAAATGAGATTTTTTAATACTGAACATAATATTCCAGAACCAATATAGGTCAAAATAATTGCGGCTCCTAGTTTTTTCGATTTAAAGAAAAACAGGTATAATCCACAGGCAATAATAAAAAGACCATCACCAAAATAGGTAATAATTGTAAAAAAATAATCCAATATCGGGTGGTGATGACTGTTTGTTAAGCTAAATGATACCTCTTTAGGGAAGAAAAGGAGCATAGGGCTAGTGAGAATAACCCAACATAATATGAAAATAAAGAAAATTCTATTTCGACAATAAAAATGGGAAAGTTCTTGCATGGGTTATTAGATATTTTGAATTTATTTTAATGTAAAAGTAAATATTTTATTGTTATTTAATTGTTAGGAAATAATTTGCGATTATTAAATTTATATTATTATTTACTTATCATAGATCTAAGGGAGCGATACGAAGAGGGTTGTTGGTCATATGGCACGAAAAGCAGGATGGAATATAACCTTCTAAAGTATTTTTAAGAAATGAGGATCTAAACGTTTGAAATGTGGATTATAAACTTGTTTAGCTCTTTGGAATCCAATCGCAATCTGGCTGTTCAAAAAATCAATGGAAGATTTTGTAAAATGTATCCCCAAATTATTTGGGGATACATGAATATTGCGGTATTAAAACTAAGTGTTAGTATCCATTATGCTGGATGAGATTTGGATTTACAGCTATCTGTTGACTAGGGATAGGATAAACTAAGGTCTTTGGATCTGGATCGGCTTGTTTTTCTTGCCAAGCCAGTAGAAACTTCCCAAATCGAATTAAATCTTGTCTTCTCCAACCTTCCCAATATAATTCCCGAGCACGTTCATCGAGCAGTTCGTCTAAGGTTAATGAGGTAAATAGACTAACACCACGATTAGTTCTGATGGAATTGACCAATGCGGTTGCTTCCGCAGGGCTTCCAGTACCACCTCGTAAAATTGCCTCTGCTTCCATTAATAACACATCTGCATAACGAAATACCACCCAATCGTTATTTCTTTGCCCTGTTACAGCATAATCAAAAGCATATTTCATCGGTCTGATTCCTGCTGTTTCTAAAGTCGCTCCAGAAGTTCGAATGGTTACTTCTCTAGAAAAAGATAGCGGAGCAGTAGCCGGATTTCTTGCCATTAAAGGTTTATTGGTAGACCAATTATATTGTTGACCAGCAAAAAAACCTACATTTTGCCTGCGGAAATTTTTACTTTTATTCGAGGTCGTATCTGCAGCGTAATTGTAGTATATCCCTTTTCGTTCATCATTTGCACTAAATTTGTCGTAATAATCAGAAAGTGTACACCATCCATTCCATCCACCTGGATTTAAGTTATAATGGGCTATGGTATTCCAAGTACGATCTACGTTTCCACCTCGTTCCCCATTTTTATTAAACAAGGTATATATATTTTCAGTGGATTTGGTATCATTGTCCGGAGCGAAGTTGTCGAAATATTTACCTGGGGAAGATATACTGTATTTTCCGGAACTGCTGATTTCCTTCGACAATCGAATAACCTGATTCATATCTTCGGCAGCAAAAGTTGGCGTTTGTCTATTTAAGAACGCTCCTTTATTTAAATAGACTTTCATCAGTAAAGTTTTTGCCGCATTTTTATTAGCTACATAGGCTTCAGCAGGTCCATTGTCTGGTAGACTATTTATTATTTCATTCAATTCCTTGACAATATAGTCTATAGCTTCTTGAGCCTTCAATACTTCAGGGGCTATTCTAAAATCCGCCAATGACTCCCCTTGTCGAAGAGGAACTACTCCATATAAATCGAGCATATCAAACATGGCTAAAGAACGAACAAATCGTGCCTCTGCGGCTTGTTGTGCATTTGGATTGTAATTTAAGACTATAGTGGCATTGTATATCACTGTACCTAAACTAACAAAGGTATTATTCATATATCCGTTATCTGCATTCCAAGAATGTAAATGTATGGCGCGATGCATACCATTATCGTCCCAATCTCCACCTCTGGTAGGGGCAATTGCAGCATCTGTCGATATTTCTTGCATCACCCACCGCTGATCTTGCTGATAAGGTGTGTTTAAGGAATTATAAGCTGTAATTAATAATCCCGCAGGATCTACATTCGAAGTACCTTCTTGCAATTCTCCTTTGAAATTTTCTTCCAACTTAGTACAAGAACCTACTAAAAGAATACTATTAATACAGCAGGCATATATTATATATTTTAATTTCATCTGATTATCAATTAAAAATTATCATTCTGTTTTGCATTCATTGTTTTGGAATTCTAAAGTGAAAAATTGATTCCTAATAAAATATTTCTAGAAGGAGGATAGGGTAGATATTCAATACCTAATGAAGGTATCCCATTCGTTGCACCATCCGTATTTACTTCAGGGTCAAATCCAGAATATTTTGTGAAAATAAATAGGTTTTGACCAGTTAAGGAGATATTGAAGTTTTTCAATGTTTGTCCTATATTGCCCAATGAATAGCTTAATGTTAAATTCGCTAGTTTTAAATAATCACCTTTTTCCAAATACCGTGTGGAAGGCGCTGCCGAATTTGAAGTTGATTCCTTAACGGAGCTGTCAAAAAATTGTGTGCCTATATTTCTTGAGGACAAATTACTAATACCTAATACTGTTGCTGCAGTATTATTGAACAAATAATGCCCCATTGCACCGTTAAAATTTGCGCCTAAACTGTAATTTTTATATTTTAAATTAGTGCTTAGTCCTAATAGGGTTGTAGGGTTGGGACTATTGGTGTAAAATTTATTGATTGCAGGGTCGTTGGAACTACTGATACTTCCATCCAATCCTTTATACATGCTCATCCCAGTTTGTGGGTCTATTCCTTCATATTGCGCTAAGTACCAAACATTCAATGGTTGTCCATTAACCATTCGCTGACCTAAGACTCCTGAAAAGCCCTGTCCACGTAAGGCTCCGGTTTCATAATAACCAACTAAACCACTTACACTATTTTTTAAGAGGGTTACATTTCCAGTTAAATCCCAGTTCCAGTCTTTTTGGTTGACAAGAACTCCCGTTAATGAAACTTCTACGCCTTTATTCACTATTTCTCCATCCAAATTAACCCAGATTCGTCCGGCAGGAGCGGGTTGTGCAAGGGTTTGTTCAAATAGGGCGTCCGTTGTTTTCTTATTGAAGTAATCAATTGAACCAAAAATCCGGTTTTGTAAAAAGGCAAAATCTAACCCTAGATTTATTGTTGAAGAGGTTTCCCATTTTAAATCATCATTTCCATAATTAGCTTGACTTATACTCTGAGAGCCAAATACTAGTCGATTTAAAGATGCTCCTGATGGAAATTCTTGATTTCCAGTTTTACCCCATCCTAATCTTAATTTTAATTGATCAAATAACTCATTCCCATGTAGAAAAGATTCTTCATGTATATTCCAGGCTAATGCTAAAGAAGGAAAAGTAGCATATTTATTATTCGACCCAAATTTGGTAGAACCATCTCTTCTCAAGGTTGTAGTCAATAAATATTTATTCTGATAGTTGAATCCAGCCCTCAAAAACACGGATTGTAATTGATTTGTTGGGCTTTTATAGGAGGAAATATCACGCGTAGAAACTGTTGAATATTGTAAATAGTCGAAATAGTCCAAACCTAAATACCTAAAACCGCCACCAAATGTAATGTTGTTTTGATAATTATAATCCAAATATTCGTATCCAGCTAAGGCGTTCACACTCCAATCTTCATTTACTTGTTTATTGTAAGATAGGGTATGGGTCATTTGCAGGTTGGTCTCCCCATTGTTCGATATAAAAGCCTGCTCATTATTGATTGCAGATGGGTCAATCAATCCTGAACGATACATTCCTTCCCGATTACCTAATTGCCTCATGGCGCTGTAAATGAATCGATACTCTAAGTCATCTGTAATTTTATAGTAAGGTGAAATATTAAAGACCATCGTATTGGTGGTTGCTCGATCTTTAAAAGCTTCAATACTGGTCAGTGGATTTCGAGTGGTCGTACTAACAAAAGTCGGGTTTCCTTGATCATCCCGAATTGGCCTAGTAGGATTCCATAACAATGCTTGAGAAATGACATTTCCCTCCGAACCCACCATCGCATTGATTGGCGCATACTGATTATTCAATTGCGTAAAAAATAGAGAGAAATCTAAGCCCAAGCGCTTATTTTCTAAAAAATTGAAGTTTCCAGTAAAATTTCCTGTATATTTTTTAAGTTGTGATCCAGTGATTATACCATGTTGATTTAAGTAACCACCTGAAAGACGATACTTGCCATAATCAGCACCACCAGAAACATCGGCATAATAATTTTGGGTAACTGCTTGGCGAGTTATTTCTTTAAAAGCATTGACATCACTTCCAAAATCTGAATCTGAAGCTTCATTTGGAGTGTAATAGTTTAAAGCTTCACGAAATTGGTTGGCATCTAATATTTGAGGATATGCTCGCATCCCTGAAATTCCTGCTGAAGCGCCTACCTGAACTATTGGTGCTCCAGTTGATCCTTTTTTTGTACTGATGATGATAACCCCATTTGCACCTCGAGAACCATATATTGCTGTAGCAGATGCATCCTTTAAAATATCCATACTTGCAATATCACTAGGGTTTAAATAACTTAATGGATTTCCTCGGTCGGATGAAAAACCTCCACGTCCTTCAGGTAAAGGTGAATTTCCAGACATCGGAACACCATCTAGTACAAATAGAGGATTATTACTCGCGCGAATGGAAGAATTACCTCGAATACGTACAGTGGCCGATCCACCAGGTTGTCCGGTGTTATTGATGACCATAACCCCAGGTGTTTTTCCTTGAATTAGTTGATCAGGGCTGGTAACTATGCCTTTGTTAAAGTTTCTCGCAGCTATAGTTACTAAAGATCCAGTGAGGTCTTTTTTCCTGGCTGTTCCGTAACCGATGACAACAACTTCATCTAGTCCTTGGTCTGATGATGGACTTAGTTGGATGTTTAAGTTGGTGCCATCTATAGGTGCATCCTTCGTTTGGTAGCCTATGTAGGTTATCTCCAATACGGTTGAGTTTGGTCCTACTTGAATTGAAAATTTGCCATTGATATCGGTTAAACTGGCAATACTTGTGCCTTTGATTTTAACGGTAGCGCCACTTAATGGACTCCCAGAATCATCGGTAACAGTACCAGTGACTGTCCTTTCTTGTGCAAAAAGAAGCATAGTAAAAAGGGTAAATACAGGCACTAGAAAATATTTAAAAATCAATATTCTTTTCATGTAATTAATTTTTATAAGGATTAATGATGTGAAATAAGTGATGATTTAGCCTAAGGCTGTTTAGAGACGACTGCTTTAGAAACTATTCTAAAGGATAAAATTCTAGCAATTTAGAAAATTTAATCAACTGCAGGTTTACAGTGTAAGCCATTGGCTTTAAAGCAATTGGGTTCAAATGGTTCATGTTGTTTAGTTTATGTTTAAAATGGTATATAAAAATCTTTAAATATGATTTTTTTAATGAATCATATAGTCTCAATTTTATATCATTCTGTTTCAAAAATTAACTTATGACCTTTTAAAAGAAAACAGTTTAATTGATTTAATATTTTTTATTGTTAAATAATAATCATAAATTGGATTAACCTTATAAACTAACAACTAAACAAAAACTTATTTACTTATGATTGTTTCATCTATAAAAAAGGATTTTATTTCCTGTGTCGATCTGTTGAACTATACAAAATCATGGATGGACACAGGGGCTAAAACTAGGGTAAAAGCTTCTATTCTCTTGTTTGGAATAGATTATGATTGGATACCTGTATTAGAAAATGAATTGGATAAAGAATTTGATCTCTTATTTACTCAAGACATTATTCAGGCATTAGACTATTTATTTCAGTTAGATATTCATTTAATCATGATCGATATTAAATTTAACAATTCGGAATCAAACATCATTTCCAAATTTGTTAAATCTCATCCTGATTTTAGTCACCTCCCAATTGTATGTTTTGTAGAATCAAATGAACTAGCATTGAAAGTTTGTAGTTTATCTTGTGGGGTAGATATTCTCTTTGATTTGCCTATGCAAAAAGATTTTCTGAACATGCAGGTGCATAGTTTACTGAATAATCGAACTAAGGTCATTGATTACGTATTAAAAAGACATCATATTCCTGCTTTTAAACAGCAGTCGTTTGAACATATCCAATTCATGGATAAATTATATGCTTTAATAGACGATTTAATATTTGATGAAAATATAACCGTTAACACCTTAGCTGAAAAAATGAATATGAGTCGATCAACCTTATATAGAAAAATTCAGGATCATACATCCCTTAGTTTAAATGCATTAATTAAACAATTTAAGATTAAGAAAGCAGCTAACTTATTAATACAAAATAAGTTTAGTATTGCACAGGTTTCGTATATGGTTGGTTATTCTGTACAATCCAATTTTTCAAGGGATTTTTTAAAAATATTTGGTATTAGACCGAGTGTTTTTCGATTGAAGCATGACGAAAAAGTTCAAATTAAATGGTTAGCGAATTAAACTTTTAACCGTTGATTTGTTTGCTTAGTCATCAATCAATCAATCAATCAATCAATCAATTCATTAGGCTGATTATTTAACAGGTTTAATCTACTTTTACTATTTTACGCTTTTGACTTATCGCCTTTTTAAGCTTACAATGCAGCTTATGGGGTAAAAAAATAAGTCTGCCCTAAAGTTGATCATTTAACTATTGGGCAGACTTATTTAGAAAGACATTAGGTTTGTTATCAACCTAAACATATTCCATTACTTATCGACTGATTTAAAATACAATTCATCTATTTTAAAGAGTTGATATACGCAGCAATTTTCAATCCATCAGCTTTTGAAACCTGAGGCATAGGTGGCATCTCCGTCGCATAATCCGGCCAATTTTCTGGTTTTGGATTGTATATTAACTGCAAAATCTTCTCATTTGAATACTTTCTTTTTGCAATTTCTGTAAATGATGGACCTATTTGTTTTTTAGTAACATTATGACATGCTAAACAAGTATTGCTCGTTAAAATTCCTTTTACTTCCGCATAAGTAGGCGCTTTAGCTACCGTTTTCGCTGGAGTCGCTTTTACTTCATTTGCTTTTGCAGCACTGGTCTTTTTTTCTTTAGTCGATTTTGATTCCTCAAGTTTTGCCAATGCTTTTTCTTTCGCTATTTCGGCTTCCGCGGCTTCAAGTTTCGAATTTCTAGTACTTAACGTATTCAAAGCTAACTTTTCACCTGTTGGAATGGAATTTAATGTGTAGTAGGCTACAGGATGCAATAGTTCATGTTGATTTTGTTTTTCGCGAATACCATCAATGGAAATTGTATGTATATAATATTTACGTAATCCATCAACAACTAATCTAGCCTTAAGACCGTCATTTGATACTTTTACACCTTTTATGGTTAAGGTTTCCTTATTTACAGGAGGGGAACCATAAACTGGATGATATTTATAAATAAAGCTTTCAATACTATATGCGGCTAAATCCTGTGCAGAATTTATATCTACTGCTTGTGTAAATTCAATTTCAAAACCGTCAGGCATCGCTCGTACTGCTTTCATTTCAAATGGAACTTTGTTATTATAGACTAATCGTTCCAATCCCTCATTTGCATCACCTGCAGATCCCCATCCACGGTTGGTCTCACCCACAAATAACGACCCATCTTGTGCCCAAGCCATTCTTAAGACTCCAGAGCGAAATCCACTTCTAAACATAAAAGCAGCTCCTTGTTCCTCTCCATTTACTGTTTCTAAGAATATACGAGAAATTATACTCATCCCTTGATCACCTACTAAAAGCTGACCTTCAAATGGGCCAAAGGTTCCTTTTGGAATTTTAATGGGTTCAGAATTCGATATACCTAAAATTCCATGAGGTAACCAAACAGATGGCAAACGTAATTCAGGAAATTCTTTTTTCACATCATAGAGTGTCTTGAATTGCTCATCGACTCTATTTTCAGGCTTAATATAACGACCCTCAGGTGTTCTATCCCGACGTTGGTCTATTTTGGAATTGAATGTTTCAGGTTGAAGTTTTACGGGTGAATCACTTCTTTTAGTCCAATCTAATGCCGCAGGGTGCCCCAAAAAATCGCCTTTATTTACTTTCCACAATCCTCCAGAACCCATCCAATCACCTTGGTTTTCGGTGTAATACAATTGACCATCGATTACATTAATCCCGGCTGGTGAACGAACACCGGCTGCCCAAGGTTGTAGTTTTCCATCTTCCGTTATATTCATAAACCATCCGCGCATAGGTACTGGACTAATTCCGCGCCACCATTCTTCTCCACCAAACCCCACATTCGCAGATATGAAAAATGAACCATCGGCCGCTATTTTTGGTCCATAGCTATATTCGTGGTAATTTCCACTGACAGGCCATGCATAAATGGTTTCATATACATCCGCTTTACCATCTTTATTTTTATCGATAAGCTTTGTCAACTCTCCACGTTGTGCTACATATATTGCTCCGTCTTTATAGGCAATTCCTAATACCTCATGCAGTCCAGAAGCAAACTTTTTAAAATACGGATTATTGCTTGTCGGATTTTCTACTATAAATACATCTCCTCGACGAGTTGATATTCCTAAATTTCCATTCGGTAAGGTGACCAAGCCTCCAACTTCTAAAACTGGACCCTCGGGCATTCTCACTTTATGTATTTTGAAAAAATCTTCCTCTTTTGGAGATTCTTGTGCGATTGAAACGGTATTGCTGAAGCATAATGCCAGCATTGCTAGCATGCTAATTGTATTTTTCATAAAATAACTATAATTCTCAATTAGAATGAAATGGTATAATTTATTGGTTTGTCTAAAAGAATAATTAATTCTTTACCCTCTTTTGCGTCTCTAATAATTGGTTTTGGAGCGCCTTTTTCAAGTTCTAGGTAATAGGATTCGTCAACCCGGTAAAAACCTTTAGAAATTTCCTCGATCGTATTAGCATTTGCTAATAAATGATATAAATTATTTCCTGGTTTTTCCAAAGTGAGTGATCTGTTCAAACTTTTTCCATCATTGGATACTTGGATAATATCCGTAACTCCACTGCCATAGGTCTGATATTTGAATTGAGGTTTATCTTCCTTATCTAGGATATAACCTTTTGATTTGAACGATGAGTTGCTCGTATCCGAAGGCCATGGAAGTGCCGTGTTTGATAATTGAGCGATCGCAGGAACTGCCGACTTCACAAAGGAGGTAACCACTCCTCGGGCACGTGAGGTTGCATTTCCTCGGCCATGCCACATGGGTGTTGCATCTAAGAAATCGCCGTGCCATGCATGGAGAATGATGCCATTATCCATATCATAGGCATAATGTGTTTTTAATGGGCTACCAACAGAAATGGCGTGAACTGCAATCTTATTTTGCCCATAATAGATAAAGCTACGTATGCTTGTATTTGATTGCGCATCTACATAAATTGGGTCTTCGCCGGCATTATTCCTGTTTCTACCATTAAGTAACTCATTGGGAAGTTTGCTAATTTTAATGTTTTTAAAAGCGACCGATCCATGATCACCCTGAAGTCTTAAAGGACCCAATGCTTTTTCCTTATCCATTGACCCAGCAGTTGCGCCGAATAATTCTACATTTTCTTGAACCAGTACGCCATTTAGTTCGACGGATAATATTCGAGCATTTACAGTTTTATTTCCAGCAGCATCAAACTGTGGGGCTTGAAAAGCAATTTTCATATGTTGCCATAAACCAGGTGCTTTGCTGGCGTTTTGACGAGGAGCATAGCCAACGCCATCGGGTTTTGAATCATCCCAACGTTCGTAAATTCCACCATTGTCCCCTGAAGTCGGATTAAGTACGCCCCAAGAATCGAGTAACTGTACTTCATAATTTCCTTGCAAATATATTCCTGAGTTGGAATGATTGGCCATCAAGTAATCCAACTCTAAAATCATGTTGCCATGCTGTTCTTTTGTAATGAGATCAGCACCTTTTTCTTTACTCGATGTGCTATTTACTAAGACTCCAGTCCCTTTACTAAGAATGAGTTGATTTACTTTTTTAGGATCTGATAAGACTTTCTCAGCAATACTCCAAGATTTTCCAGGATTGTTAAAAGCAGAGAGATCGTTAAGTTGAAGCTCCGATTTATCTGTTAGCTGTTGAGCGTATAGCCCCATAGTTCCAACTATCCAGAATAAGCCAATAGTTCCGAACTTTAAATAATTTAAATTCATGTTTGAAAATAGGTTAAAAGATAAAATTAGCAATTTTTACCTTTGCTAAAAGGATTATTTAAAAAATATTTTCTATTCTATTTAAATTATTACAATTCTGAAGAACTTAATTTGGATGCTTGGGAATCCTTCATACTGTACATATTAAATGTAAAGTTCAGCTTATATTTTGGCTTAATCAATTAGGTACGTTAATCGCTTAGGTAAGAGGAATCACTTCTGTAAATTAGAAAACAATTTAAGGTCATTATCATTTAAATAAAAAAGGACAACTTTCATAAGTTGTCCTTTAAAATTTTTAAACGGAGTTAGTTTGTTTCGTTAGCTTCAACAGTTTTAAGTGGAATTAATTCATAAGTACGTGATGGTTTATATTTCATAGTCCATAAAAAGGGAAATAGAAAAAAAAGCACCACCTATGATTGCTCCTACATCTGCTTTTTCACTTCGCGTAAAATTGGTGGTAAAGGGTTCGTAACCTTCCTTCTCTAATTTTATAGTAGTTGTTGTTCCGATTATTTTAGTGTCTTTGTGTGTGTATGGCGTGGTACCTACTATTTCACCGTCAAGATAAACTTTCGCTCCAACTGGGGTCGTGTTAATTAAGGTTGTACTCGCACAACTTGTAAATAAAATAGCAGAGGCGGCCAGTACTGATACAGGTTTCAAATAATTTTTTTTCATAAAAAAGTGTTGTATATTTTAATTTTAACTATTCTTACGAAAGTATATAATATTTAATTAACCAAGGATTATTATATTGTGTTTTTATAATTAATTTTACTTAACCTATTGAGTGTTAATTAATTATTTTATTAATATTTTTTGTAAAACATTAATGATGAATTAACCAATCTGCTTGGTTTAAATTCCAATTTATCCTTAATCTGTTGCCTTGGTTTTTGTACAACATAGCTTTCCAGCCTATGTTAATTTAGGAACAGCTATAAATTACTGAATAGTAACGGAAGAGACTATGTATTGTAGGATGTAGGTTTTTTTAATTCTGCTAGAATGTTTGTTGGTTTTGTACTTATTGAAAATTTCGATTTGATTAATTTTTTTAGGTCCTCCACAACTTTTGCACATGATCCCAATTTAGAGGTGTAGGAGATATTAACTTTTTCTTGTTTAGATTGACAAAATTATTTGCTTAGTCCACAGGTCTTGTTTCGGATCAAGTGGAATTCTTGGGGGGAATAAATTCTTAAGCATATAGTTTCATTACTCGATATAGGAAGAATTTGGTAT